>DIVU01000385.1:10343-21994 GCA_002423365.1 Desulfuromonadaceae bacterium UBA6124
CTCAACCACGTCTGCCTGCATCAGACGATCATCGGCCTTGAGGCCAAGGAGCAGATGGCCATCGCCGGGGATTATCCCGATGTCGTCATCGGCTGCCACGGTGGCGGGTCCAATTTCGCCGGGATCGGCTTCCCCTTCGTTGCCGACAAGGCCAACGGCAAACAGGTGCGGGTGCTGGCGGTGGAGCCGGCGAGCTGCCCGACCCTGACCCGGGGCGTCTATGCCTTCGATTACGGCGACACTGCCAAGATGGCGCCGGTGGCGAAAATGTACACCCTCGGCCACGACTTCATGCCGCCGGGCATCCACGCCGGTGGTCTGCGCTACCACGGCGCTTCCCCCCTGGTTTCCCAGTTGCTCGCCGCCGGGGTGATCGAGGCCAAGGCGGTGCATCAGCTCGCCTGCTTCGACGCGGCGGTCCTCTTCTCGCGCACCGAGGGGATCATCCCCGCCCCCGAGTCGAGTCACGCCATTCGCGGTGCCATCGACGAGGCCTTGCAGGCCAAGGAGGAGGGGAAGGAAAAGACCATCCTCTTCAACCTCTCCGGTCACGGCCATGTCGACATGACCGCTTACGACGACTTCTTCGCCGGCAAGCTCACCGACTACGAATATCCGACCGAGGCGATCCGGGAGTCCCTCTCCCAGTTGCCGAAGGTGGAATAGGCAAAGGTGCTCGTAGGGGCGATCCTTATGATTGCCCCTGCCGGGGTGACAGATGATCAAGATTAAGATCTGCGGCCTCACCCATATCGACGACGCCCTGCAGGTCTGTGCCTGCGGGGCGGACGCGCTGGGGCTGGTCTTCTATGAAAAAAGTCCCCGGTGTGTCACCAGGGAGCAGGCCCGGGCGATCATCGCCGCGCTGCCCCCCTTCGTGACCACGGTCGGGCTCTTCGTCAATGAACGTCCGGAAACGATCCGCGAGATCGTCGACTTCTGCGGGCTGGATGTGATTCAGCTGCACGGCGACGAGGAACCCGATGCGTGCTTTTTCCCCCCTCGTCGGGTGCTCAAGGCGCTGCGGGTCCGGGGGGAGGAGAGCCTGGCCGGGGTAGAGCATTTTTCCGTTTCCGCGCTCTTGCTCGATGCCTGGCATCCGGACAGCTACGGCGGCACCGGCCAACTCGGCGACTGGACGCTGGCGGCGCGTCTCGCCGCCGAACGCCCGGTCATCCTCGCCGGCGGACTCAATCCGGAAAACGTCGCCGAGGCGATCCGTCAGGTGCGCCCTTACGGCGTCGACGTCTCCAGCGGTGTCGAAAGCTCCCCGGGGCGCAAGGACCCGGCGCTGGTCGCGGCATTCATTCGGAATGCACGCGCCGCTCTTTAACGAAAGGAAACCATGAAATTCACCGAACTGAATCTGCCCGAAGCGGTCCTCAAAGGGGTCGCCGAGGTCGGCTTCACCGAACTCACTCCGGTGCAGGAAGAAACCATCCCCATCGCCCTCTCCGGCAAGGATGTGGCCGCCCAGGCCCAGACCGGCACCGGCAAAACCGCCGCCTTCCTCGTCTCCCTCTTTACCCGGCTGCTGACCAGCGGCAAACGCACCAGCAACAACCCCCGCGCCCTGATCATGGCGCCGACCCGCGAACTGGTGGTGCAGATCGTCGAGGATGCCAAGGGACTTGGGGCCCACTGCCCGATCAAGGTGCAGGCGATCTTCGGCGGCATGGACTACGACAAGCAGCGTCAGGCCCTGAAGGACGGCGTCGACATCATCGTCGCCACCCCGGGACGGCTGATCGACTACGCCAAGCAGCGGGTCTTTACCTTCGACCGCATCGAGGCGCTGGTTATCGATGAAGCCGACCGCATGTTCGATATGGGCTTCATCAAGGACCTGCGCTATATCCTGCGCAAGCTCCCGGGTTTCGAAAATCGCCAGACCATGCTCTTTTCTGCCACCCTGTCCCCACGGGTGCGCGAGCTGGCCTACGAGTTCATGGATCTGGCGGAACGGGTCGAAATCCTGCCCGAGCAGGTCACCGCCGAACGGGTCGAGCAGTTGCTTTATCATGCCTCCCGTCGGGAAAAGTTCCCGCTGCTGATGGGGTTGCTCAAGAAGGAGTTGGACGCCGAACGGGTCTTGGTTTTCGTCAATACCAAGCGGGAAGCCGAGTATCTCACCGAGCGCCTCAAGGCCAACGATCTGAAAGCGGCGGTGATCTCCGGCGATATCCCGCAGAACAAGCGGATGCGCATCCTCGCCGATTTCAAGGAGGGCAAGCTGACCTTTCTGGTGGCCACCGACGTCGCCTCCCGGGGGATTCATATCGATGCCGTGAGCCACGTCATCAACTACGACCTCCCCCAGGATCCGGAGGATTACGTCCATCGCATCGGCCGCACCGCCCGGGCCGGCGCGCTCGGCAAGGCGATCAGCTTCGCCGACGAGGATCTGGTCTTCCATTTGCCCGACATCGAGGAATATATCGGCCGCAAGATTCCCAGCCGGTTTCCCGAGGAGGATGATTTCTTCTGGGATTACAAACGCGGCGCGCCCCGANNCCCATGCCAAGCCGGCGGCCGCCGCCACGAAAGCGAAGAAACCCCGGCGCCGGGGAAAGCCCAAGTCCGATGGCAAGCCGTCTGCCTGAACCGGAAAGGGCTGGCATGGATAAGGCTTTTGCCGAACAGGTGGCGAGCTGTCGCCGTTGTCCGCGCCTCGTCGACTATCTGAGTGCCCTGCCGCCGAAGGGGGGGCGTGGTCGGGAGGATTACTGGAACCGGCCGGTGCCCGGCTTCGGCGATCCCCAGGCGCGGGTGCTGCTGGTCGGGCTGGCTCCCGGCGCCCACGGCGCCAATCGTACCGGGCGCCCCTTCACCGGCGACGGCGCCGGTGACTTCATGTATCCCCTGCTGCATCAAGCCGGTTTCGCCAGTCGCCCGGATGTTTCCCATGCCGGCGACGGGCTGCGCTTGACCGATCTCTACATCAGCAACGCGGTCAAATGCGCGCCGCCGGAGAATAAACCGCTGCCCGTTGAATTTGACGAGTGTCGCCACTTTCTGGCGGCGGAGCTGGCCGCTTTGCCCCGACTCAAGGTTGTGCTGGCCCTTGGCCAGGGGGCTTTCGTCAGCTGCCTGCGTCTTTTCAAGGAAGAAGGGCTGGTCGCCCGGCTCTCCGACTTCCCCTTTGGCCACGGCGCCGCCTATCTTTTGGCCAACGGCCTGACCCTGGTCGCCAGTTACCATACCAGCCGTTATAATGTTCAGACCAGGCGGATCGATGCCCCCATGTTTCTTGATTTACTGGCGCGGGTTCGGGAGTTCGCCGTCCGAGAAAACGGTTGAAATGGAGCAAGGCTTGGATTAATGTAGGGAATTCGTTCTGGCAAAAGGTGCGACCAGCGCCTGCCTCGCCTTGGGCGAACTCGCGGAAACGGTATTTTACGCCGTCTTTCGAACCGTTCGACGAGCTGACGCCGAAACTAAATAATCACGAGGTAGACATATGTCCTGGTTCAAGCGCTCCAAGGCGCCCATCGCCGAAGTGGAATCGAAAAAAGTCCAGATGCCCGAAGGGGTCTGGACCAAATGCAAGAACTGTAACGAGATCATCTACACCAAGGAAGTCGAGCGCAACCTCAACGTCTGTCCCAAGTGCGACTACCACTTTCGCATCTCCGCCCGGGAACGGATCAGTCTCGTGATCGACCAGGGCTCCTTCGCCGAGATGGATGCCGCCATGGAGTCCGTAGACTTTCTCGATTTCAAGGATTCCAAGCGCTATAAGGACCGGATTCGCGCCGCCGTCAAAAAGAGCAGCGGCGACGCGGTGATCTGCGGCAAGGGGACGATCGAGGGACTGCCGGTGGCCATTGCCGTTTTCGACTTTGGTTTCATGGGGGGGAGCATGGGTTCGGTGGTCGGGGAGAAGATCACCCGGGTCATCGAACTGGGGCTGGAAAAACGCTGCCCGGTCATTATCTTCTCATCCTCGGGCGGGGCGCGTATGCAGGAGAGCATTCTTTCCCTCATGCAGATGGCCAAGACCAGCGCCGCCCTGGCCAAGCTGAAAAAAGCCGGATTGCCCTTCATCTCGGTCCTGACCGATCCCACCACCGGCGGCGTGACCGCCAGTTTTGCCATGCTCGGCGACATCAACATGGCCGAACCCAAGGCGCTGATCGGCTTCGCCGGTCCCCGGGTCATTGAACAGACCATCCGCCAGACCCTGCCCGAAGGCTTCCAGCGCTCCGAATATTTGCTGGAACACGGCATGGTCGATATGATCGTCCGGCGCCCGGAAATGAAGCAGCGCCTCTCCCAGATTCTGCGGATCTTCACCAAGAGCTGATCCGTGGCCTATCGGGAGAGCCTCGATTACCTCTACGGGCTGCAGAAGTTTGGCATCAAGCTGGGCCTGGAGAACATCCGCGCCCTGCTCGACCGGTTCGGGCATCCCGAGCGCGCCTACGGCGTCATCCATGTCGCCGGCAGCAACGGCAAAGGTTCGGTCTGCGCTTACCTGGACCGGATTCTTCGGGAAGCGGGACTGCGGGTCGGACTCTATACCTCCCCCCACCTCCATTCCTTCACCGAACGCATCCGGGTAAACGGCGTACCCATCAAAGAAACGCGGGTGGCGGCCTATACCGAGGAACTGCGGAGGGTTGCCGGAAGTCTGCCGAGCACCTTCTTCGAGTTCACCACCGCCATGGCTCTGCTCCATTTCCAGCGGGAAGGGGTCGATTTCGCGGTTCTGGAAACGGGCATGGGCGGGCGTCTCGACGCCACCAATGCCGTTGAGTCCCCCCGGGTGACGGTCATCACCTCGATCTGCCGCGATCATGCCGGACATCTTGGTGGCGACCTGGCGACCATCGCCGGGGAAAAGGGTGGGATCATCAAATCCGGCGTTCCCCTGGTTCTGGGGCGGCAGGCTCCCGAGGCCGATCAGGTACTTCGCGCTCTGGCCCGGGAACGGCAGGCCCCAATTCGCGCTTGCGGCAGCGTGCTCGGCCCCGAGGGGGATGACGCCCCTTTGTCGTGGCACGGCCGCGACTGGATATTGGAGGGTCTGCGCCCCGGCCTCCTTGGCGCCCATCAGCGGGACAATCTGGCCCTGGCCCTAGGCGCGGCAGAGATCCTGGCCGAGCAGGGGTTGCCTCTACCTCTGGCTTCCGTGCACGCCGGGATTGCCAGGACGCGCTGGCCCGGTCGTTTAGAGTGGTGGGGTGGACAGCGGCGGATACTGCTTGACGGCGCCCATAACGAGGGGGGGGCGGCGGTGCTTGCCGACTATCTGCGTCATCTCGCGCCCCGCGCCGTCCACTGGGTCGTTGGACTAAAAGGGGACAAGGAGGCTTCCGCGATTCTTTCCCCGCTTTTGCCTTGGGTTACGGAGCTCTATTGCACGGTGCCGCCGGTCGAGGAAGCGGTGTCGCCGGAGACCCTGGCCCGACTTGGTCGGGACGCCGGGCGCCCGGCCCGGGTCTTTGTTTGCTGCGCGGAGGCGCTGGAAGCCGCTCTAGATGAGCAGCGGCCGGGGGAGATCGTCCTGGTGGCCGGTTCCCTCTTTCTGGTGGCGGCGGCCCGGGAATATCTGGCCGGAGGCGGACCGATCGCGGATCCCCTGTTATGATGGAATGTGAACTCACCTGTGGGCTTTCCCCGGTAAAGGATCCTTTGCTGTGATGCGATTCAGGCTGCTGTTTCTATTGTTCATGATCTTTTGCTGGGCGGCGCCGGTTCAGGCGCGCCTCACCTTCGGGGTCGTTCCCAAGGCGACCCATTTTTTCCCTTCCCTGGAACAGGCCCAGGCCTTGGCCGACTACCTTTCCCGGCGACTCGGTGAAGAGGTGGAGGTGCGGGAGTTTCAGGATGTCGCCGATCTTCATGAATGGCTGAACCGTTACCGGACCGTGGACATGGCGGCCTTTACCGTCAGCTATGTTCTCCAGCAGCAGGCGGGAGAGTTCGATGTTTTGGCCACCGTTGTGCCTCTTGCGGACGCTTCCGGACAGGGCACCGAGCTGGTGGTCGCCCGCCATGGGGTTCGCCGGGGTTTGCGTAATCGCCTGGAAGTGGCCTTCACCGCCATGGGTGGAGATCCGGAGGGGCGGCAGCTGCTCGCAGCCTCGGGCATCTCTCATCTGATCGGGGCCAAGGTCTCCCCTCCCGCCGTTGTCGCCGGGGAGTTTTCACCGGAGGAAGCTCCTTCACTTGCGAGGGAGTCCTCCGTCCCCAGTCCCCCTCTCCCTGCCATTACAACTCCCCTGCCGGCCCCCGCGGCTCTCGTTTTGCCGGTTGCGGTTCCGTCGGCGCGGGAGCAGGAGGCGCTCCAGGAGCCGGTAGCGCCCGAGTCTTCTGAGGTTGCGCTTGCCGCTTCTGTCGTGGCCGATGATTTTCCCCGGACCGAATCCGAATCCGAAGAAGTTGCCGAGGCTCAGGCTGAGGGGTTCCCTGCTCCGACCGAGACCGCGCAAGAACCCGTCGCCGTTTCTTCGACGGGACCTGGGCTCCAGGATCTAAGCGGACCGGCCTCCGTCAACCTGGAGGCCGACGTTCTGAGCTATGACCGGGAGGCCTCGCTTTATACGGCGCGCGGGGATGTGCGTCTGACCAAGGGGGGAGTGACCCTCGACGCGGATCAGATGCTCTTTAACGACCTGACCGGGGATGCCAACGCGACGGGAAATGTCTATCTCACCGATCCTTCGGGAAATCTGCGGGCGGAACAGGCCGACTACAACATGGAGACCGGAGTGGGCCAGATCCGCAGCGGCAAGGTCTTTATCAAAGAGCACAACTTTCATCTGGCCGGGGACGAACTGAAACGGATCGGCGAGCAGGATTACCAGCTGGAAAGGGGATTCTTTACCACCTGTGATGGTGATGTGCCTTCCTGGAAATTTGGTGCCCGGCATATCGATGTCACCCTGGGCAAATATGCCCGGGCCAGAAACGTTCTTTTTTACCTGCATGACCTGCCGGTCTTCTATCTCCCCTACATCGTCTTCCCCGCCAAAACCGAGCGGGAGTCGGGCATGCTCATGCCCCGTTTCGGTTATTCGGACAAGCGCGGCGCCGAATTGTCCCTCGCTTATTATCAGGTGATCGCCCGTAATCAGGATGCGACGATTTATGTCGATTACCTTTCGGATTTTGGTATCGGTCAGGGCGTGGAATACCGGTACATCTTCGGCGCTGACAACGAAGGCACCCTGCGCGGCTACTACGTCAACAACATCCGCGATGAGTATCTGCGGGACAAACTCAAGGATGAACCGGAATTGGCGGACACCCTCGACGAGGATGACCGTTACGCCTTGGAATGGAATCATCTCGGGACCCTGCCCGGCGACTGGACGTTGAGTGCCGATGTGGAATATGTCAGCAATCGGGATTACTTCGACGAATTTGGTACCGTGGCGGAGGAATACACCAAGGACCAGTCCGAGTCGGTGGTTTATTTGAGCCGCGCCTGGAAAAAAAACATTATGGCCGCCGAGCTCGACTATACCCAAGAATTGGAATTCGACGACGATACAACCTTGCAGCGATTGCCGGAAATCCGTTTCGATGCCCTGCGCCGGCGCCTCGGCGAAAGCCCGCTCTTTTTTGGCCTGGGATCGACCTATACTTACTTCTGGCGTGAAGAAGAGGTGGTGACGGGCGATTGGGAGACCAGCAAGATAAAGGGGCAGCGCCTGAATCTCCGACCGTATCTATCAGCTTTCTTCTCGCCTCTCCCCTGGCTTGAAGTTGTCCCTGAACTGGGCTATCGCGAGCGACTCTATGAAACGTCCTCTGCAGGCCCCGGTTCGGAGGAGGACGGCATCTACGACTTCTCGTTGCGGATGGGGACCAGTTTTTCTCGAGTGTTTCATGGCGGACTGGGTAATTACAGGAAAATACGCCACAGCATTGACCCGGAAGTGGTCTATTCCTATGTTCCTAATGAATCCCAGGACCATTTGCCTTATTTTGATTCCCTGGACCGGATCGGGGTCGCGAATCGGGTGACCTATGCTCTGACCAATCGTTTCACCGCCCGCCTGGAGCCCCAGCCCGGGGTGGTGGAGTACCTGGAATTTCTCAATTTCCGTCTTTCGCAGAGCTACGATATCCGGCAGTCTCGGCATGATCGGCAGGACATCGACGAAGTCGATCCCTTGGGGGATGTTCGGGCCGAGTTGCTCTGGGCACCTACCCGTAATACCTTTTTCGACCTGGATGCCCGCTATGATTTTCACAATCGCAGCTTGGATGGCTTTAATGCGCGTACCGGCTTGCGGGATCAGGGAGGAAACAGCCTCTCGGTGGATTATCGCTACTCCCGTGAAAAGACGGAGTATGCCGGACAGGGGGCCGAATATGTCGCGGGGACGGCTTCCCTGGCCCTGCTTGCACCGTTTTATCTTGGTTACCAGCATCGTTACGATGTTCAGGGCGGTGTCGGTCTGGAGAAGGTTTTCGATCTGGAGTACCGGTCGCAATGCTGGAGCCTCTTTTTGACCCTGCGCGACAGGATCGATGAGCGGCAGTATGTGCTGGTTTTTGCCTTGAGTGGGATCGGCAATGTTTTACGCATGGGCGGAGATTTGGGAAGCACACAGGCCGACGAGGAATAACTCCTTGTGATGAAGAGTAAAAAATGAAAAGCCGGCGGAAGCCGGTTTTTTTTTCGACCGCCAATTTAATTATTGACGTTAAATATTATTATTTGCTAACTATTGTGCCATGTGTTGTCGGCCTTGCTGGCGGCGGTCGGGCCGAGTGGGTTATTTATTGGGAGAAAGGAGGAACGGGGTTGTCTTGGATTGCCGTGCATTCATAACCACTAATTGAGCATGAGGGAAAAAATGATGAAAAAAATCGTGAGTCTGGTTATTATGGCGATGTTCTTGACCTTCGCCCTGCCTCAACCCGACGTCTTCGCGGTCCCACAAGCCGCGTCGGGACAAAAGGCGATCAATATCAATACCGCCAATCTTGAGCAGTTGGAGTCCCTTCCCGGAATTGGCCCGGTTTCGGCTCAGCGGATCATCGACCATCGTGCCAAGAATGGCTCCTTCAAATCGGTGGAGCAACTGGTTGAAGTCAAGGGCATCGGGGAGAAGTCGCTGGAGAAGTTCAGAGGGTTGGTTGCCGTGAAGTAGCCGCAAGTGTTCGAGGTGATAAAGATATCTTATGTTTTTTTGGGCCGAGCCCCTAGGGGCCGGCCCGGTTTTTAGGATTTTCGATGTCGGAAAACGATTCCGTGGGCAGAAAAAGCTGGATTTCCCTCTGGCCGGGGATTCTTGTCCTGGTGATTCTTGGCGTGGCGGTCTGGGGCGACAAGGGGATTTTATGCGCCCTGCGCGCCAAGCAGCAAAAAGAGGATTTGCTGCGTCAGGTCCAGGCTCTTGAGGCGGTCAACCAGGAACTGCGCAAGGAGATTGAAAATCTCAAGGACAATCCCCGCTATCTTGAAGGGATCGCCCGTAAGGAACTGGGGATGGTCAAGGAAGATGAACTGATATATCAGTTTCGTTCCCAAGGAAAAATTCCATCCGCTGACGCTTCCGCCGCAAAGGCCGGGGAAGCCTCCCGCCCGTAAGGTTTTACTCGGGGCTCCCCCCCCATCCCTCCCGTTCTTCTCTTCCGCGGCACCGGATTTCCCCATTCTTGACAGGTGAGTTCTCCTAGGGCTAGGATGAAGGCCTGTTCCGGTAACTTTGATGTGAGGAGTCGCAGGCCATGACCCAGGATGTTCCCACCCTTTGCCCGCTTTGTGCTTGGCGGGCCCATTGTGCCAAACGGTTTTCCCGTGGAGATGACAGTTCCTTGCACTGTCCGGATTTCAGCGAGGATGTCTTGCTGCGAAAGGAGCGGGAGGCCGAGCAGCAAGAGGATCGGCGAGGCTGAACCCGGCCGGGGTAGGGGTAGTACGGGGTTTTGTGAAGGCCGCCGAATTGCGGGGCGGGAACGGATTTTGTCTAGTGTGTCGGTTTTGGAGGTTTGAATGGTGAAGCAGATGCAGTCACGTACCCAGAGGCGCATGGAGAAAAAACATGCGATTCTGCTGGTCGTTTTGCTGCTGGGTATTTCCCTGGTCAGTTTTTTTCTGGGAATCATGGTGGGCCGGGGCTCTTCCGGAACCGTCGCGGCTCCAACCGAATCGGTGACGCCCCCCTTGCCGGTTCCTCCACCCCTGGCCGAATCCCTTCCGGCCGACGAGCCTCCCCCCGCGCCAGTGCCCCCGGCGGCGCCCGTCGCCGAGGAAGGCGTGAACAAGCCGGCTTTGACTTTTTACGAAGCGCTGCCCAAGGGGGAACAACCGCCCCTCGGTAGCGGGATCAATCTGCCTCCTCCGGAAAAACCGAAAAAGCCACAAGCGACGGTGGCAAAGACGGAGTCTGCGCCCCTTCGGCCATCCCCCCCGGTTCCCCCGGCTCCAGCCATAGCGGAGCCGCCCACGCCCGAGGCTGCTACGGGCACTATCGAAGCGCCCGCGCCGACCGTGAAAGCCGAAGTGACGCCTGCCCCCTTGCCCAAGCCGGTGGTTCAGGGAACATTCGTCGTGCAGACTGCGTCCTTCAAGGCTCTCTCCGACGCCACCGCCTTGCGCGATCGCCTCATCAAAAAAGGGTATGGCGCCTATGTCCAGGAGGCGAACCTCGGTGACAAGGGGGTTTGGCAACGGGTGATGGTTGGGCCTTATGCCGGAAACGAGGCGGTTTCCCAAGTGGTTGAGCGGTTGAAAAACGAGGAGCGCCTTTCGGGAATGATCAAAAAGCAGTAAGCCGGACAGGGGGGTGCATGGGCGTTTTCTCGACTTTTTCGAGCAATTTTTTTGCTTGACTTGTTTCGGTGTTGCGGGTAAATTCCCGACTCCATGACGCGGGGTGGAGCAGTCTGGTAGCTCGTCGGGCTCATAACCCGAAGGTCGAAGGTTCAAATCCTTCCCCCGCAACCAAGCTTCGAACCTCCTCAACGAGGTTGATTATATCAGTTCAGACGGCGGTGTAGCTCAGTTGGTTAGAGCATGCGGCTCATATCCGCAGTGTCNNTTACGAGCCCCCCTCCAGGATTCTGGTGGGGGGCTCGTCTGTTTGGCGTGGGTAGTTTCTGATGGATGAGCTATTTGTCGAGAATATCAGACGGCGGCGGTTGCTGGAGCCTGGCGAGCGGGTGCTGGCTGCGGTCTCCGGTGGGGCCGATTCGGTGGCGCTGCTCGTTTTATTGCAGCGAAAGGCCCAAGTACTGGGGATCGAGGTCGTTGCGGCGCATCTGGATCATCGCATGCGCCCTGAAAGTGGCGAGGATGCCGAATTCGTCCGGCGCCTTTGTGCCGACCTGGATATCCCTCTGCATGTCGGGACGCGGGACGTCCCGAAGCTTTCCCGGGTCTGGAAGGAAGGCCTGGAGGCCTCCGCGCGCCTTGCCCGCCGGGAATTTCTGATGGAGGCGGCGGCTGCCTTGGGTTGTGTGAAGGTGGCCTTGGGGCACCATCGCGGCGATCAGGCCGAGACCCTGCTGCATCGGTTGGTCCGTGGCTCCGGTAGTTCCGGCCTGAGCGCCATGCAGCCGTGGTCCCCTCCCTTCATCCGTCCCTTGCTCCCCTTTGCACGCGAGGAGCTGCAAGGATTTCTGGCGATGAACGGATGGCCCTTCATCGAAGATGCCAGTAATTGTGATCTTCGATTTACCCGGAA
>DIVU01000385.1:22021-23348 GCA_002423365.1 Desulfuromonadaceae bacterium UBA6124
GAACGGGAGGATGAGGCCTTGAAGAGTGTCCTGCTTGATCATGCCGATGGGTTGAGTTTGTCTCGCGAGCTGTTGCTGGGGCTGCATCCGGCTCTGCTGTCGCGGGTATTGCGCCGTGCCCTGGCCGAAGTACGGGGCGATCTGCGGGGGATTTCCTCCTGTCATCTGCGTGAGGTGCGAACTCTGACGGAATCGGGGCGTCCGCAGGGGGAGCTTNNATCTGCCCGGAGCCTGGGTCGGCCGACGTTATGAACGGTTGTGGCTGCGAAGGGAACGGCCGTGCGGGATGGAGATCGCACCCCTGGTGATTTCCGGTCCCGGGAAATATGTCCTCGCCGATGGCGGCGAGTTGCAGGTGTCGGTGGAAAGCGCGCCCGGAGAGAAAACGGCGCTGATCGCGGAATTTGACGGTTCCCTCATCGATTTTCCTCTTCAATGGCGGACCATTCAGGCGGGCGATCGTTTTCATCCTGAAGGGGCTCCGGGCGGTAAGAAGCTCAAATCTTTCTTTATCGATCAAAAGATCGAGAAGGAAAAGCGCCGTTACCTCTGGCTGCTGGCGAAGGATGAAATCCTCTGGGTAGGGGGGGGGCGACGCTGTCAGGGCTATCGCCCCGAAGCGGCTTGCGGACGGGTTTTGCGCTTTGCCTATCGACCCGGTAATCCCCACGAAAACGGGTTGTGAAATCGCTATCCGTATGTTAAGTTTCCGGGAACCCGTGGAATTTCCCGCTTGCAAGCGCCGTGTGCGGGTTTCGTTGGTTACAATTTAAGTGCTTAGGGGGTACTGTGAATCAATTCTATAAGAATCTCGCGCTTTGGCTGGTCATTTCCCTGGTCATGATCCTGCTCTTCAACATGATGACGCAGAAAGGCCAGGAGCAGAAGCCCATCACCTACACGGCTTTTCTGGCGGCGGTGGAAGAGGGGCGGGTGCGGGAAGTCACGGTGCAGGGCTCCAATGTCGAAGGGAAGTATCAGGACGATACCCTGTTCAAGACTTTCGCCCCGGACGACCCCGCGCTGATCACTCAACTGCGTGAAAAAGGGGTGGAGATCCAGGCGCGTCCCGCCGAGGATCGCAGCTTCTGGTTCACCCTGATGGTCTCCTGGGGCCCGATTCTCCTGCTGATCGCGGTCTGGGTCTTTTTCATGCGCCAGATGCAGTCGGGCGNNATGAGTTTCGGCAAGAGCAAGGCCAAGCTGCTCACCGATAACCAGGCTCAGGTCACTTTCAAGGATGTGGCCGGAATCGACGAGGCCAAGGACGAGCTGGAAGAGATCGTTTCCTTTCTGAAAGAACCCAAGAAGTTCTCCCGCCTGGGCG
>DIVU01000279.1 GCA_002423365.1 Desulfuromonadaceae bacterium UBA6124
GAGCCCGGACTTTCCTCCCCCCGCCGTAGCCTTGGGCTTTGGTGGGCGGCGATCATCTGGTCCTCTCCGACCATCTTTGGTTATCTGTGTCACCGCGATTTTGAAGAGCGGCTTTTACATCGGTGCCGTTACATAGAGGAGCCGGTTGCAATGGGGGCAACTCTGGATTTCCCGAACGGTGAAAAGGGTATTGAAGAGTTGCGGCGGCAGATGCATGTTGCAGCCCGAGCAGGTGCCGTTGCGCGCCTCGACCATGACCAGTCCGCCACGGCGATCGAAGAGCAGCTGGTAGCGCTTGCGCAACGTGACCGGCAACTGATCGAAGAGGCTGTCCCGTTCATGCACCTGGGAGCCGGCCTCGGCGTCCCATTCGGCGAGCTGCCGGGCGATCTCGTCAAGACGGTCGGAAATCTTGGCGGTCAGTTCGGCCAGTTCCTGTTCTTTCTCCTCGCGGTCGCGGCTGGTCCCGGCGATCTCGGTTTCCTTGACCTGAATGCGATCCTGCAGGTCTTTGTTGAGTTTCTTGGCAGTATCGATTTCCTTGAGGACCGCCACATACTCCTTCTGGGTCTTGATGGCCGGCAGGTGCCCCTCTGAACGGCGGATATTCTGCTCTTCCTGTTCCAGGGCCAGCTGTAAGGTCCGGCGCTCCTCCCGGAGCCTGTCGAGTTCGGCCGTCAGACTTTCGACCATGGTCCGGATACGGCCCGTCTCCGACCCCAGGGCCACCTGCTCCTTTTCCAGGGCTTCACGGCTCTGGCGAACTTTCTGGAGGCCTTGGTCGATGGCTTGCAACTCTTTGAGCAATGTAATCTTGTCTTGCACCGTGCATCCTCCCCTGTGCCCGCTGGGGGCTTTTGCGCTGTCTATGAAAAAAGGGACTCAGATCATCTGAAACGGATCTACTTCCCCTTCGGCTGTATCGATAACGAGATCCAGGCACCGCTCCCGCCCCGCCTGCCGCAAGCGCTCGGCCAACTCTTGGACCATCAGGCGTTCGGTGGAGAAGTGTCCGGCGTCGATGAGGGCCAAGCCGAGACTTTCGGCGTTACGGGCCTCGTGGTATTTGACGTCGCCGGTCACCAGGACATCAGCTCCCTGGCGTGCCGCTTCGTGAATGAGTGACGCGCCGCTGCCGCCGCAGACCGCCACTTTGGAAACGGGAGCGGCCGGATCGCCGACCAGACGCGGAGCCTGGCAACGAAGATCCCGCTTGACCCGGGCGGCGAAGTCGGCGAGCGCGACGGGTTCGGCCAACCGACCGATGCGCCCCAGGCCAATGTCTGGCCGGCTGTTGGCCAGGGGGATAAGGTCGAAGGCGACTTCCTCGTAAGGATGAGCCTTGCGCATTTTCTCCAGCACTTTGCTGGTCAGTTCCCGGGGCAGAACGGTCTCCAAGCGGACTTCCCGGACCTTTTCGGTTTCCCCCGGTCGGCCGATGAAAGGGTTGCTCTCGGCCCCCGGCCGGAAAGAGCCGGTGCCGGTCAAACGGAAAGCGCAGCGGTCGTAACCGCCGATATGCCCCGCCCCGGAGAGATGCAGGGCATCGGCGACCCGATCCTCGTAACCGGCGGGAACGAAAACGACCAACTTGAGCAGGTCCCCCGGCGCGCCGGTTTTCAGGGGTTGCGGATTGAGAACACCCAGACGTGCCGCCAGCCAGTCGTTCAATCCATCCCGGGCGCGGTCGAGGTTGGTATGGGCGCAGAGGACCGCGATCCCTTCGCGCACCGCGCGAAAGAGCATCCGCCCGGTTGCGTCCTGTGGAGTCAGGCGTTTGAGCGGCCGGAAAATCAGCGGATGGTGGCAGAGCAAGGCTTGCGCGCCTCGGCGCCGGGCTTCGTCGAGGGTGGCTTCCGTGGGGTCGAGAGCGACCAGGATACGTTCCACCGGCATCCCCGGGTCGCCCACCTGCAACCCGACGTTGTCCCAGTCCTCGGCCAGGAAAGGGGGGTAGAGCTTATGCAGGAGACCGGTCAGGTCCTGAAGTCGAAAGGTGGGTTGCTGAGTCATAATGTGTCGGAAAAAAAAGAGTGCAACCTTGGTATCGTTGCACTCTTCGTGTTCAGTATCGAGGATATGTGAAAATGAGTAGTCGACTCATCGTTTCCCTTGTGGTGGTGGGCCCACCAGGATTCGAACCTGGGACCAACCGGTTATGAGCCGGTGGCTCTACCAACTGAGCTATAGGCCCAAAAAACGAAAATTCAGTTTAGGCGCGGGGTGCCCTTCCGTCAAGAGAAAAATCAGCTTTCCACGAAGCTCTTGAGGCGCTTGGCCCGGCTCGGATGGCGCAGTTTACGCAGCGCCTTGGCCTCGATCTGCCGGATCCGCTCGCGGGTGACGGCGAAGTCCTGACCGACCTCTTCGAGGGTGTGGTCCGATTTCTCGCCAATCCCGAAACGCATGCGCAGCACCTTCTCTTCCCGCGGGGTGAGAGTCGACAAAACCCGGGCGGTCTGGTCGGAAAGGTTCCCCTTGATCACCGCTTCCAGAGGGGAAACCACCCCCTTGTCCTCGATGAAATCCCCCAGCGAGGAGTCCTCTTCCTCGCCGATGGGAGTTTCCAGGGAGATCGGCTCCTTGGCGATCTTCAGTACCCGCCGCACCTTCTCCAGGGGCAGTTCCATGCGCTCGGCGATCTCCTCGGGGGTCGGCTCGCGGCCGATCTCCTGGACCAGCTGGCGGCTGGTGCGGATCAGCTTGTTGATCGTCTCGATCAT
>DIVU01000115.1 GCA_002423365.1 Desulfuromonadaceae bacterium UBA6124
TCGTCATGTCCAACAGCTTCACCAATCAGGTCATGGCGCAGATCGAACTCTTCAATAATGACGGCCGCTATGAAAACCGGGTGTACGTGTTGCCTAAACAGCTCGATGAAAAGGTCGCACGCCTTCACCTCGGCAAGCTCGGCGCTCGCCTGACCATCCTGCGACAGGAACAGGCCGACTATCTCGGTGTCCCCGTGGCGGGGCCGTACAAGCCCGACCACTATCGTTATTGAGCCGGTTGCGTTCCCAAATAAAAAGCCCACCTCGTCGAGGTGGGCTTTTTGTTTGGGAAATGGCTGAAGCTAGTCCCGGGTCGAAAGGAGGAGCCAGACGGCGAGCAGGGTGAAGATCAACAGCGCCGACCAGGCGGCGATGAAGGGGGGGACGACTGCCGAGTAGCCGAGGGTGGTGAGCAGGGTCTGCAGGATGAAAAAGACCACGCCGACCGCCACCGAGAGAGTTACACCGACGGCCAAACTGGCGGAGCGTCCTTTGCGCAGGGCGAAGGGGATGCCAAGCATGGTCATGGTCAGACAGGTGAAAGGATAGGCCAGGCGGGCGTGCATATCCACCTGGTAGTTCCGGGCATTATAGCCCTCGCTCTGCATCTTTTCGACCAGACTGCGCAGTTCGAAAAATCCAAGCTGTTCCGCCTTGTAGAAGGTTTCCGTGAAATCTTCGGGCTTCTTGGCCAACTCCAGGGATTTCTTGGGGGATCGCACACGTTCGACGATCATGCTGGTGTCAGGATCATAGCGGTAGCTGACGAGATCCTCGAAAACCCACGAACCCTCTACGAAACGGGCAAAGGGGGCGTCCTGACGGCTGATCAGGTGGAATTGCTCGTCAAATTCCAGGATGGTCACACCGAGTAGCAGGTTGTTTTCCGGTTGCGATTGGCGCACATGGTAAATGGTCCCGTCTTCCCGAAACCAGATATTGTCCCGCTTGAAGAGGATGTCCTGCTTACCGCGCAGTTCGGTTTGCAGGATATAGTGTATTTTCTTCTGGTTGACGGGAATGAGAAACTCATTTACCAGAAAGAGTCCGGCAGAGAGCAGCAACCCCGAGAACAGCAGGGGAAGAGTGATCTTCCAGATGCTGATGCCGCTCCCCCGCATGGCGGTCAGCTCGTTGCTCTTCGACAAACCTCCCAGGGTGCCGAAGGCGGCAAGGAGGGTCGCCAAGGGAATAACCTGAGCCACTGCGACCGGAAACATGTTGAGCAGATAGAGAATGTAAAGAGAAATCGCCGCGCCGTGTTCCAGAAAGTCGTCAACCTTTTCCAGAAAGTCAACCAGCAGGAAAATGCCGGCGAAAGCGCCTAGGGACAAGAGGAGCAGGCGGGTGAAGAAATGGAGAATGTAGCGCTGCAGAAGACTCATGCCCCGGCCCCCTTGCGTCCCTTCCACAGGGAGAGGACCTGACCGCGGAGGGACAGTCGGCGTTCCTGGGCAGCTCTCTGGAAAAGGATAAGCCCGCCGACAAAAAAGAGCAGGCTGGGGAGCCAGAGGCTGATCGCGGCGGGAAACCCCGATTCGACCACCAGGGTCTCAGCCAGGGAGAGGGAGAGGTAGTAGCCGAGAAAGACGAGCAGGGCAACCGAAAAATTACCGCTGCGACCGGAGCGCTGGGCATGCAAACCTAGTGGAACCCCCACCAGGGCGAAGAGCAGTGGGGCCAGGGGGAAAATCAGGCGGCTGTGAAACTCGATGGCAAGTTTAGGGTTTTCCGGTTTGTCGCCGGAATCGGGAAAGAGGATTTTGGCGAGTTCCCGGGAGTCGATCTCCGCCGGTTTCGGCGGCCGTTTTTCGGCCTGCTCCAGTTGCTGTCCCATGTTCAGATTCACGTCGTAGGTGGAAAAACGGATGATCTGATCCGCTTCCTTCCCCGGCGTGGCACGATGAATCGCGCCATTTTCTATGCGCAGGGTAAGGGTGAGGGCCTCGGGATCGGAAAAGATTCTGCCCTGCTGGGCAAAGATGATCGAAGGGGAGGTTCCGGTTCGCTGGTCGGAAATCATCACTCCTTTGAAAATATTGTTTTCTTCGTCCACGTCGTCGATGTACAGCACCAGATCGTCAAATTCGGCGTTAAAAACATGGGGTTGGATGCCGACATTGGCGCGTTTAGCGGCAATGTTAAAAATCTGTTCACGAAAGGCCCGATTCCCGGCGGGACCGAGGACAAGGGTGAGCGACGCGGTCAGCAGGGCCGTGAGAATGGCTAAAGCCAATACCGGCCGAAACATATGGTAGAGACTGACGCCCGAGGCTTTTAGGGCGATGATCTCGCTGTCCGAGGAAAGCCGTCCGAAACCGAGCATCACCCCGAGCAGAAAGGCGAGGGGCAAGGTGATGACCAGGAAAGATGGGATCAGAAAGGAGAAGAGCTGAAGGATTTCAATAGCGGGAACCCCTTTGTTGATGACCAGTTCCATCAACTTGAGGATGCGCCCCATGAGCAGCACGAAAGTGAAGACGACCAAGGCTAGAAGGGTGGGTACTCCGACCTCCCTGGCGATATAACGATGAATTCTCCCGATGGACATGGCTGCGGATATTAGACCAACCGGGGGCGCTTGTAAACCAGATTTGAGGTTTTTTTTGCTTGCCCCGGCTGCGAAGGGCATGCTATAGACACCCGTTGTCCAAAACATCACGCACGCTTCCGGACCTGCCGGACGGTGTTCCGCCAAATGTCGCGGAAAATCCGGGGGGGATGGATGGAAGCGGAGGAACTCAACCACGCAAAGAAGGAGAAGTACCCATGGCTCAGATTACCATGAAACAACTGCTGGAAGCCGGTGTCCATTTCGGGCACCAGACCAAACGCTGGAACCCGAAAATGAAACCTTACATCTTCGGCGCCAGAAACGGCATCTACATCATCGATCTGCAGAAGACCGTCCGTTATTTTCGGACCGCTCAAGACTTTATCAAGCAGACCGTCGAGAATGGCGACAAGATCCTCTTCGTCGGCACCAAAAAGCAGGCCCAGGACGCCATCATGGAAGAAACCCTGCGCGCCGGGCAGTACTTTGTAAACAACCGTTGGCTCGGCGGTATGCTGACCAACTTTTCCACCATCAAGGGGAGCATCGAGCGCCTCAAAAAGATCGAGATCATGTCCCAGGACGGAACCTACGATCTGATCACCAAGAAAGAAGCCCTGCAACTTGAGCGCGAGCGCGCCAAGTTGGAAAAGAGTCTGGGTGGTATCAAGAACATGACCAAACTCCCCGGCGCCATTTTCGTTATTGATCCCAAGAAAGAAACGATTGCCGTCAAGGAAGCCCGTAAGTTGGGGATTCCCGTGGTGGCGGTGGTCGATACCAACTGTGATCCGGATGATATCGATTACATCATCCCCGGTAACGACGACGCCATTCGCGCCATTCGGCTCTTCGCCTCGAAAATGGCCGAGGCCTGCATTGAAGGAAGCCAGGCTCGCGAAAATACCATTCGGACCGACGCCGAAGGTGGCGATCAGGGCGAGGTGGCGGAAGGCGTGGCCGAACAGTCGGCCGAGGCCTGATTTCCGTTGCGGTAGGATCGAAACAAAAGCGCCCCGAGGGGCGCTTTTTTGAAGATTGAGCGATAAGTTCTTGTTTAAACAACCTGAATCTTTCCTGCCCGTCTCCGGGCAGGTTGCTGGAGGATCGTCCGTGGCACAGATTACTGCATCGATGGTATCGGAACTGCGCGCCAAAACCGGCGCCGGCATGATGGATTGCAAAAAAGCCCTGAGTGAAACCGGGGGTGATATGGAAGCGGCAATCGACTACCTGCGGAAGAAAGGTCTGTCCGCCGCCGCCAAGAAGGCTGGACGGGTGGCCGCCGAGGGGATGGTGACCGCCGCCGGTCAGGGCCGGATCGGAGCGATCGCCGAAGTCAATGCCGAGACCGATTTCGTGGCCAAGAATACCGCCTTCCAGGTATTCTCCGCCGGCGTGGCCGAGGCCGTCATTGCTCAGGCTCCGAAGGATCTGGAGGCGTTGATGGCTACCGCGTTCCCCGGCACCGGCCGCACTGTCGCCGAGGAGCAGACCCACCAGATCGCCACCATCGGCGAGAATATCAACGTGCGCCGCTTTGCCCGCTTTGCTGTTGACGCCGGCGTGGTGACTTCCTATGTTCATGGCGGCGGCAAGATCGGTGTCCTCGTCGAACTCGCTACCGCCAAAGAAGATGACGAGCGGGTACCGACCCTGGCGCGTCAGTTGGCCATGCATGTGGCCGCCGCCAATCCCCAGTATCTCGACCGTCAGGAGGTCCCCGCCGAAGTTGTCGAGCGGGAAAAAGAGATCATGCGGGTTAAGGCCAAGGAGAGCGGCAAGCCCGATCATCTGGTCGAGAAGATTCTCGAGGGGCAGATCAACAAGTTCTTCGGCGAGGTCTGCCTGCTTGAGCAGGCCTATGTCATCGATCCCGATCAGAAAGTTTCCAAGGTGGTCGAAGCCCTCGCCAAGGAGATCGGCGCTCCGGTCAAACTTGCCCGTTTCGCCCGTTTTCAGTTGGGCGAGGGCATCGAGAAAAAAGAAGGTGATTTCGCCTCCGAAGTCGCTTCCCTCGTTAAGTAATAGACTCTCGACTCTATAAGGCCTCTCCTCTGGGAGGGGCCTGGCGGAGAAACAATGACCGACGCGAAACCGGCATATCGAAGAATTCTGCTCAAGCTCAGCGGTGAGGCCCTGGCCGGTAATCAAGGGTACGGCATCGATCCTGACGTCATCGTCGGGATTGCCGAGGAAATCCGTGACGTCACGGCCCTGGGTACCCAGATCGCGCTGGTGATCGGCGGCGGCAATATTTTCCGCGGTGTCGCTGCCGCTTCCAAGGGGATGGATCGTGCCAGTGCTGACTATATGGGGATGCTGGCAACGGTCATGAACAGCCTCGCCATGCAGGACGCCCTGGAAAAAGTCGGGGTGGCGACCCGAGTGCAGTCGGCGATCGACATGCAACAGGTGGCCGAGCCTTACATTCGTCGTCGTGCCGTGCGCCACCTGGAAAAGGGCCGGGTGGTGATTTTTGGCGCGGGCACCGGCAACCCTTACTTTACCACCGATACCGCCGCCAGCCTGCGAGCCATGGAGATCGGTGCCGAGGTGATTCTCAAGGCGACCAAGGTCGACGGTGTCTATACCGCCGATCCGGCCAAGGACAAAGACGCCGTCAAATTTCCGACCCTGACCTATCTGGACGTACTGAAAAGGGGTTTGCAGGTCATGGACGCCACTGCCACCTCCCTGTGTATGGATAACCATCTGCCGATCGTGGTCTTCGATCTGACCTGTCGTGGCAATATCATGCGGGTCGTGCTTGGCGAACCTATCGGTACGATCGTCAAAGGAGATTGAGTCCAATGACCAAGGATATTGTCATCAAGGCCCGTTCGGCCATGGACAAGGCTATCGAAACGATGAAGAAGGATTTTACCAAGGTCCGCACCGGCCGCGCCTCGGTATCGCTTCTTGACGATGTACGCGTGGACTATTACGGAACGCCGACCCCCCTCAACCAGTTGGGCACGCTGGCGATTCCCGAACCTCGACTGATTACCATTCAGCCCTGGGAAAAGAAGCTGTTGCCCGAAATCGAGAAGGCGATTTTCAAGGCCGACCTCGGGTTGACCCCGAGTTCCGACGGCCAGTTGATCCGCATGGCGATCCCGCCTCTGACCGAGGACCGGCGCAAAGAGATGGTCAAGATGCTCAAGCGTATGGCCGAGGATACCAAGGTCGCGGTGCGAAATATCCGTCGTGATGCCAATGATGCGGTAAAAAAGCTTGCCAAGGATAAGGAAATTTCCGAAGATGACGCCAAGCGTGTCGAGAAGGAAATTCAGGATCTCACCGACAAGTTCGTGGCCAGGGCCGATGAGGTCGTGGCGGTCAAGGAGAAAGAAGTGATGGAGATTTAACCCCCAAGCCACTCCATCCAAAACACCCAAGGAGGAAGTCCCATGAAAATCACTGATGAATGTATCGCCTGCGGCGCCTGTGTCGACACCTGCCCCGTAGGGGCCATTATCGAGGCCGGCGACAAGTACAAGATTACCGAAGATTGTACCGAGTGCGGTGCCTGCGCCGACAGCTGTCCGGTCAGCGCTATTATCGCGTAAGACCCCCTGGAAAGGGCGCCGCAAGGCGCCCTTTCCTTTTTCTCCGATCTGCTTTATCTTTAAATTCCCCTTGCAATTCGCCCGCCGGCATGGTAAGAATCACCCGTTAATTTGTTCACTATGAGGAAGTGGGCCCCTTGCTCACTTTTTTTATTTCAGGGTAGGAAAACGTGACGCAACAGACGTTGTTGGAACAACTTGCCGTCATCATCGACCCGATTCTTCAGGCCTCTGGCCTGGAAATGGTTGATTTGGAATACAAGCATGAAGGACGGGACTGGTTCCTTCGAATCTTTATCGATAAGCCGGGTGGTGTGACCCTGGATGACTGTGCCGATGTCAGTCGTGAGGTCGGTGCGGTTCTGGAAGTCGAGGAGCTTATCCGCACCGCTTATCGGCTGGAGGTTTCATCCCCCGGTCTGGACCGGCCGTTGAAAAAGATCGACGATTATCAGCGGTTCGCCGGGCGTCTGGTCAAAGTTAAGACCTTCGAGAGTCTGGACCCCGATCAGCGCGGTCATGCCCGCAAGACCTTTTCCGGTATTCTGGTGGGGGTCGAAGGCGATTGTGTTCGTATTGAGCAACAAGACAAAAAAGGTGGCCTTGTTGAGATACCTTTCGCCGGAATCGTCAAGGGAAACCTTGAATTTGAATTTTAAACATTAATAAGGCTGGCGCTTCCGGCGGAGATTCACGGCCGGCATGGGGGCGCCAACGCCCCAAGCGTTTTGGATACAGGGGGAAGTTGAGATGGTCACGAATCTTAACCACATCATCGACCAGGTAGTGAAGGATAAAGGGATTGATCGGGCAGTTCTGGTCGAGGCCCTGGAGTCCGCCGTGCTCTCGGCCGCCAACAAGAAGTACCGTAATACCCGGGATCTTGAGGCTCATTACAACAACGAGCTGGGCGAGGTCGAGGTTTTCGAATTTGTCACGGTCGTTGACGAGGTTCTGGACTCCTACAAGGAGATCGACTTGGCTGAAGCTCGGGAGATCGACCCCGAGGTCGAACTCGGCGACTCCCTGGGGATGAAACTGGATGCGAGCAATTTCAGCCGCATCGCTGCCCAAACGGCCAAGCAGGTGATTATCCAAAAGGTTCGCGAAGCTGAGCGGGAAGGCGTCTTCAACGAATTCCAGGATCGTGTTGGTGAGTTGGTTAACGGCATCGTCCGCCGCTACGAGCGGGGCGATCTGATTATCGATCTGGGCCGCGCGGAAGCCCTACTTCCTCACCGTGAACAGGTTCCCCGGGAGAACTACCGCCAAGGGGATCGCGTGAGGGCCTATATCTCCGACGTCAAGATGTCGACCAAGGGGCCGCAGATCATTATGTCCCGGACCCATCCCGGCGTGGTCGCCGCGCTCTTCGCTTTCGAGGTGCCGGAAATCGCCGAGGGGATTGTCGAAATCAAGGCGGTCTCCCGCGAGCCCGGCAGTCGCGCCAAGATCGCCGTTGTGTCCCATGACTCCGATGTCGATCCGGTGGGGGCGTGCGTCGGGATGCGCGGTTCCCGTGTGCAGAATGTTGTTTCCGAACTGCGGGGGGAGAAGATCGATATCATTCCCTGGTCTCCCGATGTCGCCCGCTTTGCCTGTGCGGCCCTGGCTCCCGCCGAAGTGGCTCGGGTTTATGTCGAAGCCGATGAGCAGGCGCTGGAAATCATCGTCCCTGATGATCAGCTGTCCCTGGCTATCGGTAAGAAAGGTCAGAATGTGCGTCTGGCCGCCAAGCTCATCGGTTGGAAAATTGATATCAAGAGCGAGACGCGGGCTGCGGAAATCGAGCAGGAGGAGTCTTTTCGGACATCGCAGGACGATGATTCCACTGGTGGGCCGGAATCTGATTCTGCCGTCGAACTGGCCGCTCGTCATACCCGTGATGAGCTCTACGAAATGGCCAAGGATTTCGACATTCCGGGGCGCAGTGCCATGACCAAGGAAGAACTGGCTCGACATCTTCTTCCTTTTGTGGCGGGTNNGGCCGATCCCGCCGTTTCCGAAGAGGGTTGATCGCTCACGGATGGCCGCCAATCGGCACACGCCCAAGCGCACCTGCCTCGGTTGTCGCCAGGCTATGGATCAGCATGAACTAGTTCGTTATGTTCTCTCCCCCGACGGGGAACTTCTGGTCGATTACCGGGGACGCCTTCCAGGGCGCGGAGCCTATACTTGTTTAAGTCGGGAATGTTTACGCCTGGCGGTTCAGCGTCGCCAGTTTCAGCGCACATTTCGCCGAGACTCCCTGTCAGTCGATCCGGAATGGTTGAATGCGGCTCTCCTAGCCGCGATCGAGGCCAAGATCGTCAGTCTTCTGGGGATGGCCAAGAAATCCGGGGTCGTGCTTTCCGGAGGAAAGTTGGTCCTGGACGCCATGGCGGTCCCGGGGCAGGTGGCGGTGGTGATGCTGGCCGAGGACGTTTCCGCCGGTATCGCCGAGAAGATTATTTACAGCGCGACGTACCGGGTGATTCCTTGCTGGCGGTTGCTCGACAAAGAGCGGCTCGGCAGGATGCTGGGCAAGGAAGAGCGCAGTGTGGTCGCGCTCAAAGCGGGTGCGTTGGCCGAATCGGTTAAGACGGAAATGTTACGATACAAGCAGATGGCAGGGGAGATTTGATGGGAAAGACAAAGGTTTCCGAATTGGCGCAGAAGATGGGCCTGGACCCGAAAGAGGTCATGGAACGACTGCAAAAAGCAGGAGTCGAGGTGAAGAGCGAGAAAAGCCTTCTGGAAGTCGAGGATCTGCGGAAGTTTGAAGCTCATGCCTCGGCGCAAGGCGAAGCCGTAGAGGAAGAGCGGATTACCTCCGGCGTTATTCGTCGTCGCCGCAAGGATGTCAAGCCCGCCGCTGAGGCTGTGGCTAATGAAGTCCCCTCGCAACCCGTTCCCGTTTCCGCCGAGGACAAGGTGATCGCTTCCCCCGTCACGGCCAAGGCAGAGGAACCGCTTGCGACCGGACCCGCCGCCTCAGTGTCCAAGGAGGTAGCCGCTCCTGTTTATCCTTCCACTCGCCCCTCTGTGCCCGGGGATGTCGAGAGAGAGGTTGTCGCCGAGCCGTCGGTTATGTCGACGCATGAGGCAAAAGTTGTCGAAAAATCTGTCGCTGCCGTCGTGAATACGGCTGCAGCCGTTGAGCCTTTGCCCCTTTCAGGTGCTGACGAGGCAAAGCCTGTGGTTAAGGCGCCGGAAGTGAAGCCCATTTCTACGGCCCGTCCGATGACCGAAACCAGGGAGCGAGAAGCGCAAAAGGCCACTCCTTCCCGGGCCAAGATCCTTGGGCGTGTCGAGTTGCCCACTCCGTCGATGCAAGAGACTCGCGGTCGTGACGCCGGACGTCCTGAACGTTCGGGGGGAGCGGCTCCCGGTCGACGTGCGCCGACGACCCGGGATGAACGACCCGGATCCGGTGCTCCTCGTCCGACTGGTGGCNNGGCGCTCCTCGTCCGACTGGTGGCACCCCTCGTCCTGCCGGTGGCGCCCCTCGCGGTGCCGCCGACACCGGTACCGGCCGTCCGTTCGGCGGCCCGGGTAGTGGTGCGCCGCGCGGCGCCCGTGCCCCTTCGATCCCCGCGCCTTCCACTGAAGTTTTCCCCGCCAAGGAAGCCCGTGGCGGCAAAAAGAATAAAAAGGGCAAGGGGGCGGACTACAGCGATGGCAGTTTGGGTGGCGACGGTGCGAAACGCCGGCAGAAGCGTGAAGTTTTCGAGCCGGAACGGGGGGATAGGCTCCGTCGCGGTCGCAAGGGGGCCAAGGTCGTCAAGAAGACCGAAGTCACCGTTTCCAAGGCGATCAAGCGCATCATCCGTATCAGTGATGTGATTTCCGTGGGTGAGCTCGCCAAACGCATGGGGGTCAAGGCCAACGATCTGATCAAGGAACTTATGCGCCAGGGGACCATGGTAACCATCAACCACCCCCTTGATTTTGAAACCGCCGCGCTGCTTGCTAATGATTTCAGCTACGAGGTGGAGAACGTCGCCTTTGACGAGGAGACCGTCCTTGAGCACGCCAGCAGTCGTGCCGGCGAAGCGGAATCCCTTGAGGATCTGCTGCCCCGGCCGCCGGTCGTCACCATCATGGGGCACGTTGACCACGGCAAGACCA
>DIVU01000057.1:0-20084 GCA_002423365.1 Desulfuromonadaceae bacterium UBA6124
TTACGATCCTCCTCGGCCCCTTCGGTGGAAATCACCACGATCGGAATGTCGTTCAGCGCCGGGTCTTTACGTACCAGGGCGACCAGTTTGAGGCCGTCCATGACTGGCATGTTGATGTCGGTAAAAATCAGATCGAAACGTTCGCCGGTGATTTTCTTGAGACCGTCGACCCCATTCGCCGCTTCGGCAATCGCCACCCCCGGCAAACGCTTGAGGGCGAAGGCCAGCAGTTGTCGCATGGTGGGCGAATCATCCACGATTAGAACACGCTTGGTTTCCACAGAATCTTCCCTCCCCTGCCCTATTTCGTCAGCAGGTTGATAAAACCTTGGATCGTCGAAAGTTTCCTTTCCGACTCGGAATAGAGCCGGGAGGAAAATATGGCGGTTGCCGCATGACCGGCGAGCAGGGTGAAAAGCTCATAATCGACATCGGCGAACCGCTGCTTCTGTTCAAGCAGGCGGTAAATCACAATCACCCCGATGACATGTTCCTTGATTTTCAGAGGGATGCAGGCCATGGGCTGGGAATAATCAAGTTCATACGCCTCGATATCCTCAACAAAATGATTTTCGCCGGTCTGCCCCGCCCGGCCGATCAATCCAGCACCCAAGTCGATGGGGGGCAGGTCCGAAACCTCAACCCCTTCGTGACTGGCGAGTTCGAGCTTGCCGGTTTTCTCGTCCAGCAGCAGCACGGCGAAGACTTCGGCGCCGATCAGGTTGATGACGATCTCGGAAATAATCTGCAAAACTTCCTTGAAATCGAGGGTCGAATGCAACTGATAGGAGGCGATGTAAAGGTTCGCCAGCATATTGTTTTCCGATTCGACCACGACGTAGCGATTGGCGAAGTCATGGTTCTCCTCCTCAACGGCCTTGATGCGGTCAAGAATTTCCTGCTTCTCCCGTTCCAGTTCGGCGACCTGCTGCCGAAGCCGTTGGAGTTCCTCCAGTTGGACCGGCGCAGGAATATCCTGTGCCGCAGGTTCCTTCAGTTTGAGAATCTGATAACGCAGACGCTCGTTTTCTTTTAAAAGGGACTGGGTAAATTCGGCGCCCTTCTTGAAGACCTGAAGAAATTCCTCGGCGCGTTTGGCCGAACTGCTTTCCTCGTTGAATTCCGACATGAAAACCGCTCCTGGGAGTATATCGTCGATTGGGTTAAAATCCGCAGCGGCGCAAGACTTCACCAGCCATCAGGGAAAGAGGAAGAATCTTGTCCACCTTGCCGGTCGCGATCGCTTCCTTGGGCATACCGAAGACAACGCTGCTTTCCTCGCTTTCGGCAAGCACCTGGCCACCCCGTTCCTTGATCCGTTCCACCCCGCGGGCACCGTCATTGCCCATACCGGTGAGGATGACGCCCAGCAGATTCGCGCCGAAAACATCGCTGGCGGATTTGAACATGACATCGACCGAAGGGGTGTAGCGCTGACTCGGTGGCGGATCCTCGACCAGGGCGACGACGTTGCCGGCGCGAAGCTGAAAAGTAAGATTCTTCCCTCCCGGGGCAATGAGAACCCGTCCGGGAAGCATCAAATCCCCCGTTTGCCCCTCCTTGACTTCAAGGGCGCAAAACTTGTTCAAGCGCTCGGCGAAGGCGCGGGTAAAGACCGGCGGCATATGCTGGGAAATGGCGATGCCCAAAGGCAAAGGGGCAGTGATGGAAGAGAGCAGCGACTGAAGGGCGGGGGGACCGCCCGTCGAAGCGCCAATGACGATCTGGCCGATACCGTTGCTCCGGGGGATGAGGGAAGGCGCCGGCCCGTCCGAAGCCTCCCGAACCCGGTCTCTGGCCGATGGACGGCGCAGCACCTTGTTCATGTCGGTGCGAGCGGTTTCCATCACCTTGCTCAGCAGATCGTCACGAATGTTCACCAACTCGGGGGAGATCCGGCTGGTCGGTTTAGCCACAAAGTCGACCGCTCCCAACTCCAGGGCTTTGAAGACATTTTCGTCATCGGCCCGAGAAGAGATGACGATCACTGGCGTCGGACGGTTCTGCATGACGATGCGTAGAAAAGCAAAACCGTCGATGCGCGGCATCTCCAGGTCGAGGGTAACAAGGTCCGGCTGCAAATCGAAAAATTTCCGCAACCCTTCTTCACCGTTGCAAGCGTAGCCGACGACGGTCACCCCCGGAATTTCCTCAAGAAGCTTGATGATTGTACGACGATTGTAGGCGGAGTCGTCGACCACCAGAACGCGGACCGTATGACTCATGGCCGTTCTCCCGGGGTGAAACTCAGGGCCGGGCGCTGATAGACCATGTCATGCTGGAAATGGCGCAAGGCAAAGGATGTGGTGATGTTCATCAGCGATTCGGAGTGTCCGAGCAGCAGGAATCCTTCCGGCTTGAGGCGGGAGTGAAAACTGTCGATGACCTTCTTTTTGGCCGGGAGATCGAAATAGATGATGACGTTACGGCAGAAGATGACATCGACCTTGCCGAGCAGGGCGACCCGGGGAAAGTCAAAAAGATTCAGATGGCTGATGGAGACGAGGTTCTTGATCTGATCGTTGATCCGATATTTGCCGTCGACCTCGGTGAAATACTTTCTCAGGTAGCGGTCATCGGTGGAGCGGAAGGAGGATTGCCCGTAAATGCCCTTGCGGGCAATCTGCAGGACCCGTTGGCTGATGTCGGTGCCGACAATGTCGATCTGCCAACCATCGAAGAGCCCCAGATCGAGAATCAGCATAGCGATTGTATAGGGCTCCTCGCCGCTGGAACAGCCGGCACTCCAGATGCGGATCTTTTTGTCGCCGATCTGTTCTTTCTTCGCGCGGATCTCTGGCAGGATCTCCTTGACGAAAGTCTTCAGTTGAAAGTCTTCCCGGAAAAAATAAGTTTCGTTGGTGGTCAGGGTGTTGATGACCTCGGTGAATTCGTCATCCTTATTCTTGTGGTAACGCAGGTAATAATAATAATCCTTGAAGCTCTTGAGCTGCAAGGCCTGCAGGCGTTTGCCCAGGCGGCGTTCGAGCAGATATTTGGAATCCGGACCGAAATGCAGACCGCTGTGAGCATAGACGAGATCCTTGAGCTGCCGGAACTCTTCGTCGCTCATGGAAATTTCTGGGGAAAGAAAAAGCATGACCTAGTCCACCCCGCCGAGCGTTTCCAGGGTTTTTTCCAGTTGGACCCGGACCAGATCTTCCCCTTCGACCAGCAAACGGTTCTCGACCAGTTCGCGACAACCCGAACCCTTAAGTTGTTCCAGGGCTTGGGCGAAACGCAGCCGGACTTCCCAATGGCCATGGTTGATCAGCACCTCGGCCATGGCCGGGAGCCAGTCCTGGCGTCCGGTCGTCACCAGCAGAGCGAGGGCGGCGCCGACAACCTCCTCGTCGTCATGATAGAGAGAAGCGATCAGTTGCGGAAAGGCACCGTCGGGATCGAAAGCAAACCAGGCTTCGAGAGCGGCAATACAGACCAACCCCACCGGATCTCCCCAAGCTTCGCGAATCAGAGTTCCGGCGCGATCCGTGCCGATGTGGCCGATGGCGCGGACAACCGTGGTCCGAACCCAAGGATCTTCGTCGTGAAGAGCCAGAGCCAGGGCGTCGACGGCACGGCGATCATGCAAGCGGCCCAGCACTTCGGCGCCGACCCGGCGAACATCGGCCTCCTCGTCGGTCAACGCCAAGATCAGGGCATCGAGCTGTTCGATGTCGGGATTGCTCCCCAAGGCGGCCACGGCCGATCGACGAACCTCGGAGGAGTCGTCCTTCAGGGCCAGAAAGACCATCGGCCGGATAATCCGGAAATTTCCTTTGCCCAAAACTGCGATGGCCGCCATGCGAGTCTCGGCGGCGGGGTCCTCCATCAGCGGAGAGAGTACGGCAAGAAGCTCTTCTGGATAGGCTTCGGCCAGAGAACCGAGAGCTTCCTGGGCGACACGCCGGGGTTCGGCATCCCCCTCCCGAAGAATCCGCGTCAAAGCCGACAAAGCCGCGACAACCTTGAGACGGCCGAGCGCATGGGCAGCGGCCAGAACCAGTTCCTGATTATCCGACTCCAGGGCGCCGAGAAGGGGTCCGATCGCCTCTTCGGCTCCCGTCTCCGCCGCCAGATAGCAAAGATAGGCCTGCATCCGCTCGGGCTGCTTCGACCAATCCCGCAATAGGGAAACGACCGCCGGCCGGCCCAGGGCCAGAATTGCCCCGGCGGCTTCCCGCCCGAGTTCCTCGTCAGCCAGCCAGGGCAGAAGTCGATCGAGACAGTGCCGGGCAGAAACGAGAGGGACAAGGCGCAAGGCGGCGCGAACCACCGGCATGCGGGGTGAATCCAGGCACTCGGCCAGAGCCTCATCCGCAGCCTCGGGCTCATGCGCCAGGGCCTCCGCCACGGCCTGGGGATGGTTGCGATGCAGAGTACCCAGGGAAAGCACCGCCGTCTCGCGTACATTGCGCATGCGGTCATTCAGGCCTGAAGCCAACAGGGACGCGCCGACCGCCATATCGATCTGTCCAAGGCAGTCGAAGAGCGCCTTGCGCAACAAGGGATCATCCGCGTAGCGGCCGATACGCTCCAGGGGAATAGGCAGCCCGATCCGCCCCAAGGCTTCGAGGATGGTGAAGCGCATGAGCAGATCGCTCTCTTCCATCGCTTCGAGAAGGGGTGCAAGCGCCTCGGCGTGACGTAGTTTTCCGAGATTCTCCGCCGCAGCGGCGCGCACATTGCGGTCACCGTCGACAAGGGCCGCAGTCATCACCGCCAGGCTCGCCGGTTCGCCGATCTCCCCGAGAATATCGAGGACGAACTTGCGCACATCGGAATCAGAGCAGGCGAGTTCCTCATGCAGAACCGGCAGAGCCCGGGCGCCAAGCCGCACCAGAATATCGACGCCAACGTTGCGCAGCCCGGCGTTATCCTGGGCATGGAGCAGTTCAACGATATCCCCGGCCAGTTCTCCGGCCCGAGGCAGACCGAGAAAGGTCTCCGACGCCTCTTTGCGCACCCGCCAGTTCGTATCCCCCATGGCCCGGTAAAGAAGCGCCATGGGCAGATGCATGCCGAATCCGGCCAGTTCCCGAACCGCCTGAATCCGTTCCTCCTCATCGCCGGATTCGAGCTTTTTTCCTAGAAGTTCCGCTATGTCCACGCAAAAGTCCTTGCCGTCGGGTCGCCACGCCCCCTATTGAAGCTGTGACAGATGAAGAATTTCGTCCGTTGAAAAAAGTTTTTCCAGATCAATGACCATCACCAAATCGTCGTTACGTTGACAGACCGCGAGAAAAAACTCCGATTCGCGGCCTTTGACGAATTCCGGAGGAGACTTGACCTCCTGCCGGGCATAACGGCGCACTTCCGTCACCTCTTCGACGAGAATGCCGACAAAGCGGTCAAAAACGGCGCAGATGACGATCCGGGAGCGGCGGTCGACTTTGAGCGTCGGGAACCCGAAACGTTTGCCCAAGTCGATGACCGGCAAGACCGCGCCGCGCAGATTGATCATGCCCTCGACAAAGACCGGCGCCCTGGGGACGGTTGTCAGCTTCTGCGGGCGGATGATCTCCTTGATACGCATGATATCGATGGCATACATCTCCGACCCCAGCCTGAAACAAGCCAACTGGATCTCCTGGCGCAGGCGCCGTTCTTCGGGGTCGTGACGGGTCAGAGCGGAAAGACTCATTTGGCCAGGAACCTCTGGATGGTTTCGATGACCATGGCCGACTTGAAGGGCTTGGTGATATACCAGTCGGCGCCAACCTTCTCGCCGCGCACCATATCCTCGCGGCTCTTCTTGGCGGTGAGCATGATCACCGGAATATGCCGGGTGGCCGGGTCGCTCTTGAGCTGCCGGCAGACCTCGAACCCGTCGATTTCCGGGAGCATGATATCGAGCAGCACCAGATCTGGCTTGTCCTCGGCGACCGCCTCCAGCGCAGCGCGGCCATTGGGCACCCCTTTCACATCGAAGCCCTTGGAAATCAACAAGATGCTTTCCAGTTTCAAGAGGCTTTCCTCATCTTCGACGATCAGGATCTTTTTCTTATTCACCCGGTGACTCCTTTCCCCATGGTCAGACCAGTTCTGGATTCAACACATTGTGTAATTGCAAAAGAATGAGCATGCGCCCCTGAAAACGGCCGATGCCGGCGATGAATTCCCGGTCGAGACCGGAAAGGATAGCGGGGGGTACCTCGATCTTGCGCTCGTTGAGGCGCACCACCTGGGCGATGCTGTCGACCAACAGACCGATCAAGCCGTCGCCATGATGACAGACGATGATCCGGGACTGGGGTCCGACATCCACCTGGCCGAGGTTGAGACGCTGCGCCAGATCATAAACCGGGACGACGATACCCCGCAATGAAACAATCCCCAGGATGAAACCGGGCACTCTCGGGATATCGGTGATCTCCCGGGGCTTGATGATTTCATTAACCGTTTCGATATCCATGGCATATTCCTCCTCTTGCAGGAAGAAGGTCAGCCATTGCCGGTCCTGCTCGGAGAGGACGAGTTCATCCGTTCGCCCCTCGCCGCCGTCAAGATCCCGAACCCGATCAATGCGAAAAGGGGTGGCGAACAGGGCCTCGATGGCCGCGTCCGCATCTTTTCCGCCGCCCTCCATTCCCCCCTCGAAAATGGCGGGAAGCCGATCATTTGCTTCGGGCTTATCCGAATGCGTGGAGAATTCTCCGTCTTTTTTGTCGCTCAAGCCACCCTCCCCATCGCTCAGGCAAAGAAAGCAGAATCCCCCCGCAGGGTTTCGCTCATCAAGCCGCCGACATCCAAAACCAGAATGGTTTTCTGGTTGCCCAGATCGGCGGCGCCGGCGATGCCGCGGACAAAGGCCAAGGACTCACCGAGGGACTTGATGACCACATCCTGCTGACCAAGCAGTTCATCGACGACGATCCCGATTTTCTTCTCGGCGAAACCGACCACCGCCACGAAAAAGCGAGCCCGCCGGTTACCACGGTCGCTCAATTGGAAAACATCCCCCAACCATAACAGCGGCAGGGTGCTGTCCCGCAACTCGATTACTTCCTTGCGCTCGATGGTGCGGACCGATGAAGTCTCGACCATCATCGTCTCCATCACCGAGTTGATGGGAATGGCGTAGATTTTGTCGCAAACCCGGATGATCAGCGCCTTGATGATGGCGAGAGTGATGGGCAGGGTGATCGCGATCGAGGTGCCGACACCGACTTCGCTCTCCATCTCGATCATGCCGGAAAGCAGGGCGATATTGTTCTTAACCACATCCATGCCGACCCCGCGCCCGGAGAGGTCGCTGACCGTCTCCGCCGTGGAGAAGCCCGGCATGAAAAGCAGATCGTAGACCTGTTCCCGGGAGAGCTTGGCGGTTTCCGGGATCAGCCCCCGTTCCACGGCCTTGCGGCGGACCTTCTCGGGATCGATGCCGCGTCCGTCATCACGCACCTCGATCACGACATGGTTCCCCTTCTGCGCGGCACTCAAGCAAATCAAACCCTTTTCGGACTTGCCCTGGGCGCGGCGATCCTCGGGGGGTTCGATGCCGTGATCGATGGCGTTGCGGATGATATGCATGAGCGGATCGGACAGATCCTCGACGATCAGTTTATCCAGTTCGGTATCGGCTCCCTGGATTTCCAGGGCGATGCGTTTGTTGCGTTCACTAGCGACCTTGCGCACGATCCGATTCATTTTATCGAAGAGCTGGGCCACCGGGACCATGCGCACTTCCATGACCCCTTTTTGCAGTTCCTCCAGGCGCCTTTCCAGAACGCGGGTCGCTTTCTGCAGTTCGGTGCCGAGTTCGTTCCCCCCCTCACCTTTGAGTTTTTCGCAGACCCGGCCGATGGCGGCCTTGGCCAGCACCAGCTCGCCGACCACATTCATCAACAGGTCAAGTTTGTCGATGTCAACCCGCACCGTGCGGCTGATGGATCGCGCCGAGGTCTCCATCGCCGGAGCATTCTCCGCAGTCACTTCCCGACCGGAAGCCGCGGGCGGTTCGCCCTCAAGGATCATCTCCCGGGAGGGGGAAGGAGGTTCGGAAGGGGGAAGCAGATTCTCCACCGCCAAGCCGGGACCAACCAGGACACCGAGCTCGCCTTCGGGGAGGTTGGTGCCGAAGAGGAGCTGGAAGGCGATGCGGTCGGTCAGGTCCGCGGAAAGCGGCAGGGTACTGATGACTTCACCTTCTTTTTTGAGAAGGTCGGTCAATACGGCCAAGTCTTGATCGAACGTGGCCAGGTCGAAGTCGGTTTTAATCTTAAACAGGTAGAGACGGTGCTTGAGGTTTTCACGCAACCGGTGCTCTTCGAACTCGGTGAGCACGGCGAGGATTTCAGGGTCGATCCGATCCATTTCCGGGTCGGCCTCCTCGTCGCTCCCGCCAACGAGAAACTGCTCAACCCGCTGCCGCATAGCCGAGACATCGAAGGTGAAATCGGGGTTTTCACCCTTCCCTTCCACCAGGCGCGACAAGGTTTCGAAGCCCTCCGACAGAAGTTGCACCAGGCCGTTGGTCAGGGGCACCTTGCCCAGACGCAGGTGATCGAGAAGATTTTCCAGATGATGGGCCAGAGAGGAGATATCGTCGAAACCGAACATTCCAGCCAGGCCCTTGAGGGAATGGGCGCCACGAAAAATGCGGTTGAGCAGATCAGGATCGCAACTTCCCTCCGCCGCGCAATCATCGAGTACGATCAAATCGTTGTTGAGATTTTCAATGATTTCCTCGGCTTCACCAAGAAAATCACCGATCGCCCGGGACGATGAGGAACTCACCCTGCCCTCCTAACCGAGAAATTTTCGGATCAATTGCTGCAGTTCTTCCGGAGCGAAGGGCTTGACCAGATAGGCGTCGGCGCCAAGGTCGAGTCCTTTGAGACGATCTCTTTCACTCCCTTCGGTGCTGATGATCACCAATGGCAGATGTTTGTAATTGGCATTGCCGCGAATGAAACTCACCAGTTCCAATCCGTTGATATCCGGCATATTGATGTCGGTGAGGACCATATCCACCTTTTCCCGGGGGAGAATGCGCAAGGCTTCGAAGCCGTTGGCGGCTTCGACGATCTCGTAATCGCCGATGGCGGCGATGGTCGAGCCGATCAGTGCCCGCATGGTGGAAGAGTCTTCGGTTACCAGTATTTTTTTTGCCACAAAAGCCTCGTCGTTACTTCCGGATTCTATGGAGCCTGCTCACGGAGGCGGCGCTCCAGAAGGTTTTTTTCCATGGTCAGCCCGGCATGCATGAGAAAGATCTCCAGGGCTTCCGTTTCTCCCACGGGGAGGGCTTGCGGCAGGTTATCGCCATAGAGGATGGCTACCACCCGCCCTTCGCTGAGCAAGGGGCCGACAAAGACTTCCTCCGGCTCCCCGCCCCCTAATGCGTCTTTCAGATTATTGTCCCACGAGCAATCTTCCAAGGCCAGTTTGCGAGCGATTTTTTCGTTGAGGACTTCACTGAAAATCGACGGTTCATCCACCGGAATCTTGATTTTCCGGATCCTTGCGTCGGCTATTTCATCCTCGAACTCTATACCAAACTGTCCGAGACCGACAATCTCTTTTTCCTTGACCATGAAGATCACGGCACGGTTCATGAATTCGCTGGCGAAACGTAACACCAGAAGGAGAATCCCTCCGCCCAAGGCGGCGTTGTTCAACTCCTGCACCATGCCCTGCAGTTGTTTCAGCGCTCCGGACCGGAGGCTCTTGGACGAAGCGGCGACTGCGTCCGCTTCGCCCATTTCCTTGAGCAGGTCCGAGGCGAAATCGTAAACCGAAGCCTCCCGTTCTTCCGGACCGAAAATCGAGGCGGACTCCCGGGGGGAAACTGGCGGAGAGGGTGGTGCGCTCTGGAGATCCCGGTGCCGCCGCTCATCGATCATCCGGCTCCCTTCGATCGCCAGGAACTGGGTATTGAGTCCTGACTGGAGGATCTGTTGTTCCCCTTCGGCGCCCGCCTTCGCCCACTCCTCGACTTCACCCAGTTCGAAGGCGAAGGTACCGTCCGACCAGCCGAAGAAGCTGTAGACAATCGCCTCGATTCGCTCCCGTAGCGCCTCCTGCAGGGCGTTGGGGGAAATACCGAAATTCTGGAAAAGAACCGTTACCAAGGGGGGGGGCGGGTTCAGGCTCTTACGCAGGGCCAACGCGCCCTTGAAGGTTTCAAAATCGATAACCCCCCGTCGCACCAGAAAATCGCCGAAATTCTCGGGGAAGACACTGGAACTCGCCTGCACCACCTTGCCGTTAAGGAAGACGACCTTCCCTTCCCGGTTGCGGCTGCGCAGGGTCAGCACTCCGGATTTCTGGCTGAGGCTGACGATCTGGAGGATGTCTCCCAAACCCAGATCTTCGAGATTTCCAACAAGGCTCATGAATTTATCATCCGACCGTGCAAAGGCTTTGGGAATCACAGCATCATGCGTGTAACAGGCAGAAATTAAATGATTTTTACTATATAGCAAGGAGCTCGGCCCTGTAAAGGCTTTTCCCGGATTTTTTAATCCTTACTGTCGCGCTCCCGATCGCGGTAATGAATGCGGATGGGAACTCCGGAAAAACCGAAGGCCTCCCGCAACTGGTTGGTCAGGTAGCGCTGATAGGAAAAATGCACCCCTTCGGCCTTGTTAACGAAGACGACGAAGGTCGGGGGACGGGTTTCGACCTGGGTCATGTAGAAAAATTTCAGCCGCTTACCCTGAAAGACGGGGGGTTGATGACTGCGTTCCGCCTCGGCCAAAACCTTATTAAGCATGGCCGTGGGAATGCGCCGATCGAACTCGGCGGCGACTTTTTCAACCTCCGCCATGATCTTCGCCACCCGTTGTCCGGTCAAGGCCGAGACAAAAATGACCGGCGCGAAACTCAAAAATTTAAAGGTCCGCTCCAACTCTTCCTGATAGCGCTTCATGGTGGACTGGTCCTTGGCCACCGCATCCCACTTGTTGACCACCAGAATGATGCCGCGCCCCTTCTCGTAGGCATAGCCGGCGACGGTGAGATCCTGCTCGGTCACCCCCTCGACGGCGTCGATCACCATGAGCACCACATGCGCCCGATCCATGCCTTTCAAGGCCTGGATCACGCTGAATTTTTCCAGCTTCTGACTGACTTTGCCCTTGCGCCGGATGCCCGCCGTGTCGATCAACACATAGCGTTGCCGGTTGTAGGTGAAAGGGGTGTCGACACTGTCCCGAGTGGTGCCGGCCTGGGGATTGGCCACCACCCGTTCATAGCCAAGCAGCCGGTTAACCATGGACGATTTGCCGACGTTCGGACGACCGATCACCGCCAGGCGAATCTCACGCTCGGCTTCAGCATCGCCCGGTGCGGCGGGCAGATGTTCCAGCAGGGCGTCGACCAGATCCGGAACGCCTCGCCCATGCTCGGCGGAAACGGTGTGCAGTTCCCCCACGCCCAGGGCGTAAAACTCGCCGGCGAGATCCTCGAGTTTATCGCTATCGACCTTGTTGACTACATAGAGGACCGGCTTCTCCACCCGGCGCAACATGGAGCAAACTTCGTGATCGGCGGGGGTCAAGCCCTCGCGCCCATCCATAACGAAGAGGATGACATCGGCTTCTTCTACCGCCAGTTGGGACTGCTCGCGCATCTGCACCAGCAAACGGTCCTCGCTGACCGGCTCGAAACCGCCGGTATCGATGAGGGTGAAGGGCTTGTCATAACGGGTCACGTCGGCGTAATGACGATCCCGGGTAACGCCCGGGAAGTCCTCCACCAACGCCTTGCGCTGACCGAGAATGCGGTTGAACAGAGTCGACTTGCCAACATTCGGGCGACCCACGATAGCGACCAGGGACATACGTAAAAGGCTCTCTTTTTCGGATATTTAAAAATGTTTTGTTAAGAAGCGGGATAAGCATTCGACTGAAGCTTGCATCAGTAACCGAACTCTTTTAGCAGACGCTCCGATTCGGTCCAGTTCTTCTGGACCTTGACGAAGAGTTCCAAAAAGACGCGGGCATCGAGCAGACGCTCGATGTCGATCCGGGCCGCCTTGCCGATGGCGCGGATCGTTGCCCCCTGCTTGCCGACCAGAATGCCCTTGTGGGTATCCCGATCGACAATGATGACCGCTTGAATCACCACCAGATTCTTTTCCGGCTTCTCCTCGAAATGCTCCACCAGGGTCGCGACCCGGTAAGGAATTTCGTCGTGGGTCTGCTTCAGCACTTGCTCACGGATCATCTCGGCCACGATGAAGCGCTCGGGCAGGTCGGTGATCATATCTTCGGCGTAGTAGGGCGGACCCTCCTTCAGGTAGCCAGGCAGCAAATTCAGCAGATAGTCGACATTCTCCCCGCTCTGACCGGAAACGGGGACGATCTCCCGAAAAGGAAAACGCTCGGCAAAGGTGGCCATCAGCTCCAGTTGACGCTCTTTAGGCAACTGGTCGATCTTGTTGATGAGCAGGATTACCGGCAGCTGCGACTGGCGCAGGACATCGAGAATGAAATCGTCGCCGGGGCCAGGGCGATCCTTAACTTCGACGACATAAAGAATCAGATCGACGCCGGAGCAGGCGCTCAGAGCCTGATCGACCATGAACCGGTTGAGTTTGCCGGTGGCCCGATGGATGCCCGGGGTATCGATAAAGAGCAGCTGCGCGCCGGGCATGTTATGAATGCCGAGAATGCGGTTACGGGTAGTCTGGGGCTTGTTGGCGGTTATAGCGATTTTCGTGCCGAGAATGCGGTTGAGCAGCGTCGACTTGCCGACGTTGGGTCGACCGATGATGGAAATGAATCCGGATCGAAAAGGGGTGTTTGATTCAGTCAAATGACCAGCTCCTCTGGGGAATAGGCGGAAAGGGACCACAACGAAACCTGGCCGTCGGGGCTGCGCAGGGTGTGGGGTGCAAGATCGGGCTCGGCATGGAGGGCAAAGCCGGGATAGCGCTCCCGCAAGGAACAAAGATTGTCTCGCCGGTGCCCCTGGGCGTCGCTGAACTCGGCAACGGGCACCGAAACCTCGCGCTCGCCCTTCGCGGCGAGGGCAAGGAGCGCCCGTAACCAGAGATGCGCGCGTACCAGCTGTCCGAAGGCCGGATGCCAAGGACCGGAGAGCAACGCTCCGGCAGCCGTCAACTCCGGCTGGTTGTGCAACCCCCAGCGGATGACCGGCACCTTCCGGCGCCGACAGCGCCAGGCCATTTCGGCGCAAAGCTCCACCGCGGTGGCAAGACTCAGAGGTTGGTAGCGCCCGGCGAGATACTCATCGGCCAGGGGCGTGCCGCGCAACACCACTGTCGGATAGACTCGCAAAAAATCCGGATTCAGGGCCAAGGCGGCATCCAGGGAACGCAAGGCCTCGGCGCGATCGCCGCCGGGCAGCCCCGGCATCAGTTGCAGGCCAATCTTCAAACCGGCGCGGCGCAGATGGAAGACGGCCTGGGAAACCGCCTCGGTATCATGCCCCCGTTCGGCGCGGCGCAGTACTTCCGGCGAGAAGGATTGGACCCCCACTTCGACGGTGGTCACGCCTCGCTCTTGCAAAAAGGAAACCTCTTTTTCGCCGAGGGCATCCGGTCGGGCCGAAACGCGAATGCCGTCTATCCGACCGGCGGAAAAGCTTGGCCCTGCGGCGGCAAGGTAGGTGTCCTGAACTTCCACCGGCAGCGAGGTAAAGGAGCCTCCATAAAAAGCGACCTCTCCCCCGCCCTGACCGCTGAGCATTGCTTCCAGCTGCGTGACGATGGCTGAAGGATCCGGTGGAAAGAGCCGGCCGCTGACCTGGTCCTGTCGGCAGAAGCTGCAACGATGGGGACAACCGCCATGGGGGATGAAGAAAGGATAGATGCGCAACCTATTCACCCAGGGCTGTAAGGGCCTGACGAGCGGCCTGCTGGGAAGCAGCCTTCTTCGTCACCCCGCTTCCCGTGCCAATACTGCGCCCCCCATGCAGAACCTCGATCGTGTACGTCCGGTCATGATCGGGCCCCTCGGCCCGTAACAGCCGGTAGGCGGGAGGGGAACCCTGACGGGCTTGCAGCACCTCCTGCAAACGGGTTTTGTAATCGATGCCGGACTTGTGGCGAAATGCCTGGTCGATAGCGGTGGCGAAGAAACGGTCCACCACCAGTCGCACCGCCTCCAGTCCGCCATCGAGATAAATGGCACCGAGCAAGGCTTCCACGGCGTTGGCGATCAGACTCTCCTTGTGTCGACCTCCGCTTCGCTCCTCCCCGCGCCCGAGCCACAGGTAGTCGCCGATGGCCAGACGCCGAGCCACCGCCGCCAGGGCCGGTTCACTGACTACTTCGGCGCGGATGCGCGTCAGTTCCCCTTCGGGCAAGCGCGGATAATCGAGGAAGATGCGCTGACTGATCACCATGTCCAAAACGGCGTCGCCGAGGAATTCAAGTCGTTCGTTATGGCCAGGAGCGGTTTCCGGATGTTCGTTGCTGTAGGATTTATGGGTAAGGGCTTCCCGCAAAAGCCCCTCGTCCCTGAAAAGGTAACCGATATCCGCCAGCAGCGTATCCGATCGGGCTGAAATCGTAACACTTTTTTCCATGGCAAAGGGGCATCCGGGCAAATGATTAAAAACTCGCCGCAAGTATACAGAAACATTCCCCCGGTGGCAATGATTCCCCACGAACCCCATCGGTTCATCTCGGGGATCCTGTTGAAAAAAGCATTGACAAAAGCGCCATTGGCGATTATAAGTTGCCTTTATTTCGTAAAAACGCATACAGCAAGGAGACTGAACCCATGCAGTGTCAGACCGTACTTCCCGGTGCCGAGTGCACCTTCTGGTCCAAAAAAGGGTGTATTTTTGAAGGCAACAGCTGCCAACTGGTGATCGACAAGTGCCAGGGCTGCGAGCGCGTCGTCGAGGGATCGATCGGGCAAGTCTGCTCGGTGGCTCCTTCCCCCGAGCAAAAGTGGAAAAGTGGTCTGTGCAACTTCGCCACCCACCAGAAGATTGAAATCAAGAGCGTTGACGCCAAGGTCAACCCGCTCAAGGCGTCCAAGAAAGCGGCCGGGGGCAAGAAGAAGTAAGCCGACCGCCTTTCCCTCCGTCCAAAAAAAACCGCCTCACCGGCCAGTTCCGGGAGGCGGTTTTTCTTTTGCGACGGGTTCAGAAAAAAAGGAAAAGCACCGGCAAGAGAAAGGCCGTGATCAGACCATTGAGGCCGATGGCGAGTCCGGAAATCGCGCCGCCCAAGCGATCGACCTCCAGCATACGGGCCGTGCCGACGCCGTGCGTTGCCGTACCAACCGCCAACCCCATGGCCGCGCCGTCACGAACGCCGATAAACCGACAGAACTCGGGACCGCACATGGCGCCAAGACAGCCGGTAACCACCACCAATGCCGCCGTCAAGGGGGGAACACCGCCGATCTTCTCGACGATACTGATAGCGATCGGCGTTGTCACCGACTTGGGGGCGAGGGAAAGGACCACCTCGCGGCTGCCGCCCAAAAGCCAGGCCAGACCCGAGGCGGAAATGATCGAGGTCAGCGAGCCTGCGAGCACACCGACAAGGATCGGCAGCTTGCGCGCCAGGATTTCCTGGCGCCGGGAATAAAGGGGAAAACCGAGGGCGACCACGGAGGGACCGAGAAGAAAGAGAATATACTTTCCCCCCTCGGCATAATGGGGATAAGGGATATCGGCGAGGAGCAGCAGCGCGATGATGGCCAGCACTGTCACCGCCACCGGGTTGAGCAGAACATGCCGGGTACGGGCATAGAGCTTCTGCGCCAGGGCGTAGACCACCAGGGTCAGGCCGATACCGAAGAGCGGTGTAGCCAGGATCTCAGCCATGCTCCACCTTCCCACCGCGCCGTTCGAGCCAGGTGGCGACCCAGCCGGTGACGGCCATGACCACGAAGGTGCTCAGCACCGTCGCTACCACAATCGGCAACCACTCGGCGGCGATCAAATCAAAATAGACCATCACCCCGACTCCCGCCGGCACGAAAAAGAGCGCCAGGTTGGAAAGAAGCAGATTGACCGCCTCCTCCACCCATTCGGGTCGTACCAGCTTGAATTGCAGAGCGAGGAGCAGCAGACCCATGCCCAGCACGTTGCCGGGAACAGGCAGCGCCAGCAGCGTCGAAAGCGACTCCCCGAGAAACTGCAGAAGGAGCAGGATGGCGAAGCCCCGGACCATTCTTCCCCCTAGCCTTCGTCCTTGAGTCCATCGATCACCGCCGCGACCTCGTTGCGCAGATCGGCCGAGTCGGGGGATTTTTCCAAACGCAGAAACTCGCGAAAATGGGCGATGGCCTCCTTCGGTTCTTCATCGTCGAGACAGATGTTGCCCAACGTCAGATGGGCGAAAGCGAATTCGGGATCGAGGCGCAAGGCCTCGCGGCAGGCTTTCTCCGCTTGCGCCAACTCCCCCTGGTCGAAGAGCAGCTCCCCCAGGTTGTAATGCCCCTGGGGATCTTCGGGATCGAGCTGAATCACCTGGCGATAGCAGACGATCGCTTCATCGAAACGCCCAGCAGCGGCCGCCGCATCCCCCAGGGAGTTGAGGGCGAAGACCGACTCGGGATCGATCACCAGAGCCCGGCGGTAACAGTCCTCGGCCTTGCTCAGGTCATCCTGGCTGAAAAAAACCAATCCCAGGCTGACGAGCGCGTCCGTTTCGGATGGATCCAGATCGAGAATGCGTTGGTAAGTGCTCCGGGCCCGTTCCGCCTGCCGCGTCTCGAAACAGGCATCCCCCAGCAGATAGAGACTGTCGATATCATCCGGCGCCAGAGCCAGGGCCTTATCCAGGGCGGCGATGGCTTCGGCAGCGGCGCCCTCTTCGCTCAGGGCCTCGCCGAGCAGGCTCCAACCTTCAGACACTTCCGGAGCAGCCTCCGTCGCCTGCCGGAAAGCCCGCACCGCCTGGGCGAAAGCCCCGTTTTCCATGGCCCGCCGGCCCTTATCCAAGAGCATTGCGTGGTCCTGCATGATTTAATCCTTTACGTAAAAATGGGCAAAAGCCGCTTAGGGATGTCCTTCCAATGCCTCAATCAGCCCCCAGGGGCTGCTGTCGAACTTCACTGTCGGCAGGTTCAGTTCCCGGGCCAGCTCCTCCAGACGCAGATCGTCGAGAAAAACATCCTCCCCATCCCGTAGCATGACCTCGGGCACCAACAGTCGCTGCCCCAACTCCACCCCGCGCAACTGTTGGAGAATGTCACGACCGGTCACCAGACCCGCCACGGTCACGCCGCCACCGAAAAATTCGTTACGAATCACATGGACGAAGATCTTCGTTCCGGCGGTGACCTCCAGCGCTGAAGCGAAACGGCTGACCTCGGCGGCGGCCGATTCGCCGGTCAAAACGGAAAAGGGTCCGGGGGGCAGCCTATCCACACCCTCAAGAACCTGTTCCGCCTCTTCACGAAACAGGGGAATCATCCCCACCCCGTTTTCCAACTGGCCCAGCTCCTCGTAATCGTCGATGGGCGGAAATGGCCATTCGGCCCGCAGATAGAGCTCATCGGCGGCAAAGACAAACCGGGAGCCACCCTGACGCAGGCACTGTTGCTGAAAATCGTGGATCATCGCCAACGTCCGGCGGGCCTCGTCGATGGTCGGCAGACGCAAGGTCGGGAGATTGCGGCGATGCCCGGTCAGTCCCACCGGCACGACCGCCAGGGAGAGAATGTTCGGGCCGAGAGCGTAGAGATCGGTCAGGGTCTGCAGCAACGCCGGACCGTCGTTGAGGCCGGGGCAGAGGACGATCTGGGTGTGCAGCTTTATCCCCGCTTCGACCAGGCGGCGCAGCAGAGGAAGGATCGCCGGGCCCTGACGGCCGAGGAGTTTTCGGCGCAACTCCTCGTCGCCGGCATGAACGGAGATATAGAGGGGGGACAGGCGCTGCTCGATGATGCGCTGGATATCCTTCTCATCGACGTTGGTCAGGGTTACATAGGCGCCATAGAGGAAGGAGAAGCGATAATCCTCATCCTTAACGTAGAGGGATTTCCGCATGCCCCGGGGCAACTGGTGCACAAAACAGAAGAGACACTGATTGCCACATTCCTCCGGCTCCGGATGGGGAACATTCAGGCCCAAAGGCTCGTCGGCATCCTTGTCGAATTCGAGAAGCCAGGTTTCGCCGTCCGCTTTGAGCAGCTCGATGTGCAGATCCTCGGCTTGGTCGGCCAGAGCCACATCGAGAAGATCGACCACCGGCCGCCCCATGATGGAAACCAGGCGATCCCTCGCTTCCATGCCGAGCTCCGCCGCGATGCTGCCCGGTTCGACCGAAAGAATCTCAAGCATGGATCACTGCCTCAATCAGAACGGGAAAAGGACGAAACGGCACGAGCCGAATCGCCGGAAGCAATAACCGGAGGTTATCGCCATAGAGACAAATAAGAAGAGGGGGACAAAAAACCCGTTCCCGGATCCCGAGCTGACAAGGTCGGAAATCCGGGACCGGGCTTAGCTTGCCGGGTTCGAGTGAGCGGAAAGGATCAATCCTTGCCGCCGTGCAGACGGAAGGATCCGTCGGACGAAGTGATGGAAGAGATGGCGTGCTTGTAGAGCAGAATGTCGCCGCCGCTTTCGATCAGCAGGCAGAAACTGTCGAAGGACTTGATGTAGCCTTCGAGTTTTTCTCCCGACATCATGACGACGGTCACCCGCACCCGCTCCTTACGCGCCTGGTTGAGGTATTGATCCTGGATGTTAAAAGGGGTCTTGGCCATATCCACTCCTTGTACGTAGCAAAAAAAGTTCAATTAACTTTTGGAGTTTAGCAGACTCGCCACAGGAATCAACCCAAATTATCGCCTCATCTCCACGAAACCAGGTCAGTTGCCGTTTGGCATAATGCCGACTATTCCGCTTGATCAATGCCGCCGCCTCCGCCAGGGTGATTTCCCCCCGCATATGGTGGATCAGTTCCCGGTAACCGATGGTGCGCAGTGCCTTACACTCCGGATCGTACCCACGCTCGAGCAGGCCGCGCACTTCCGCCAGCAAGCCTTGCTCCAGCATCCCTTCCACCCGCTGGTCGATGCGTCGGTAGAGTTCCTCCCGGGGCGGGGCGAGGCCGAGCTTCAGGGTGGTATAGGGGCGCTCGGCGAAGGCATGCTCGTGCTGGTAGTCGGAGAGGCGGCGTCCCGAAAGCCGGTAGACCTCCAGGGCGCGCACAGTGCGTGTCAAATCACCCGGCGGAATCCGCTGAGCCAAGGGGGGATCGACTTCCTCCAGCAGCCGAAAGAGAGTTCCCGTCCCTTCCCGCGCCTCCAGCTCCAAGAGTTCGGCGCGCAGGATCGGATCGCCGGTGGGTGCATCGACCAGCCCTTCGGTGACGGCGCGCAAATAAAGACCGGTGCCACCCAGCAATACCGGCAGCCGGCCCCGTCCCCGGATAGCAGCGATCGCCGCATGGGCCAGGGAAGCAAAGTCGGCGACGGAAAACTCTTCGTCCGGCTCCACCACATCGAGCAGATGATGGGGCACCTGCCGGCGCTCCGCCGCGGTCGCCTTGGCGGTGCCGATATCTAGTCCCCGGTATACCTGGCGGGAGTCGGCGGAAACCACCTCGATGGGAAAATGGCGGGACAGCTCCACAGCTAGGGCGGTCTTTCCCGAAGCGGTCGGTCCGCAGATTACCAGCAAAGGGGATGCTTCCCGGACAGTCGTCATCAGCTTCTCTTGAACAGCTTTTCGATCTCGGCCAAGCGCTGCCGCACCATCACCGGCCGGCCATGGGGGCATTGCGCACCGAAGTCGACCCGGTCGAGATCGCGCAGCAACGCCGTCATCTGCGGCGCGGAAAGCGATTGGTTGGCACGGATCACCCCATGGCAGGCCATCAGGATTAGAACCTGCTCCAGGGCATCTTCCGCCAGGGTGCTTTGACCGATCTGCCGCAACTCGGCGGCCAGATCGCGCAGCAACTGTTCGGCCTGACCGGCGTCAAGCAATTGCGGAATTTCCTTGAGCACATAACTTTTCCCACCGAAGGGTTCGACGATCAGGCCGAGGCGCTCAAGATGGGGAAGGGATTCCCGCAGGGCCTGGGCCTCGGCAAAATCGACCTCGATGACCACCGGGAAGAGGAGCGCCTGACTGGGGATGCGCCCCTGACGATACTGGCTGCGCAGTCGTTCGAAACCAATGCGCTCATG
>DIVU01000057.1:20097-24225 GCA_002423365.1 Desulfuromonadaceae bacterium UBA6124
CCCGCTTCCGTCGCCGGCGTCAGCGGCGGAGACGCCACCGGCGCGCTCAAAGTTCCGGCGGCAGAGGCCGGGGCGCTGACCGCAGGCTGTGGCGAAGGGAAATGGGTGCGGACGTAAGTGTCCAGGGACTCCTGAACCTCCTGACGCAGGTCACGGGGCGAGGCCAAGAGCCGGAGCACATCGTTAACCTCAGGATCGGATGTTGAAGGAGCCTCTTCAACGGAAGCTTGCGGAGCAGACGGCTCCGGCAGCCAGGAGGAGGATTTCAGCGTCCGGCGCACGGCTTCGGCGATGAAATCGTGAACCTGGCGCTGGTCGCGAAAACGGACTTCATCCTTGGTTGGATGAACGTTGACATCGACCCGTCCGGGATCGAGTTCCAGAAATAGAACGACCACCGGATACCGCCCCCGGGGCAGAACATGCCGGTAACCTTCGAGCAGAGCGTGACGTACAACCCGATCCCGGACGTAACGATGATTGATATAGAGATGGAGGGCGCCGGTCGTCGCCCGTTGCACCGCCGGTTGGCTGATAAAGCCGGACAGCCGCATGCCCTCGCCGTCGTCCACCGCAAGCTCCAGCAATTCGGCGAGGAGCGGCCGTCCGAGAAGAGCGCCGACGCGCTCGGCAAGGCGGTTCTGCCGATAGGCATCGACCAGTGTCTTTCCGTCGTGTACCAGCCGAAATCGCACCTGGGGCGACGCCAGTGCCAGCCGTGTCACCAGATCGGCGATATGTCCAAGCTCCGTCTCCTCCTTGCGTAGAAATTTCCGTCGCGCTGGGGTGTTGAAGAAGAGATCACGTACCTCCAACGTCGTTCCCGGCGGCATACCGAAGGCGTTGGCGCGGCGGATAACGCCACCTTCGGCGTAAATCTCCCAGCCGCTTTCCTCGCCTGCCGCATGGGTCCGCAACAACATCCGGCTGACCGAAGCGATGGAGGGCAAGGCTTCGCCCCGAAAACCCAGGGTCCGTAAAGCGAAGAGATCGTCGGCGGCGCGGATTTTACTCGTCGCGTGGCGCTCCAGGCAAAGAAAAGCGTCATCCTTGCCCATGCCGTGGCCATTGTCGACCACCCGGATCAGCCGCCGGCCGCCCTTTTCCACCTCGACGGTGATTTCGGTAGCGCCAGCATCGAGGGCATTTTCCAGCAGTTCCTTGACCACCGAAGCGGGTCGTTCGACCACCTCGCCGGCGGCGATCTGGTTACACAGCTGTTCGGGGAGAATCTGGATGGTTCCGGACATGCACCACTCGTTAAAAAGGAAGAGGCCGGAACAACCGGCCTCGAATGGGAACAAAAGCCAAGCCGGGGGTCATCCCGGTGGTCTGCTAGATTTGTTGTTCGAGCCGGTCGAGCATGGACTCGATTTCATCGAGATCGTCTTTTTCCGGTTCTCGGTTTTCGGCGAAGCGCGGCCGGTTGAAGAGCCCGAGATCCCCGGCGACGTTGTGGACCGTCTTCAGATCGACATCCGTCTGTTTGAGCATGAAGGCCTCGAAGAGGCAATTGTCACACAGGGTATTGATGAGACGCGGCACCCCGCCCGAGTAGCGGTGGATCATGGGAATCGCCTCGTTCTGAAAAAGCATGCGCGAGGCACCGGCGACCTGCAGACGATGCTGGATATATGACCGGGTGGTGCTGAGGGAAAGGGATTTGAGGTGATACTTGAGCGCGACCCGCTGCGACAGGGGTTCGTCCAGACGCAGGCTGTCCTCCACCTCGGGAAGACCGAAAAAGACAATATTGAGCAGCTTTTTCCCGGGGATTTCGAGATTCAACAGTCCGCGGAATTCCTCCATCAGCTCCTGGGTCTGGAGCATCTGCGCTTCGTCGATGAGGACCACGGCCTTCTTGCCGGCGGCGTCGATCGCCAGTAGCCGCTCATAGAGCTGGTTGAGCAGGGGCAGGCGGTCCTGGGCCGGGTCTTCCACTCCCAGTTGCATGGCGATGCGGGTGAGAATCCAGTCGGCGGTGATCCCGGAATGGACCATGACCAGCAGGGAAGATTCGTAGCGTTCTTCGATGAGGCCGTCCAGCATCTTGCGCGCCAACGTGGTCTTGCCGGTGCCGACGCCGCCGATACAGACCGCCAGACCCTTGTTGGAATCGACAGCGTACATCAGGCGCAACAGAGCTTGGCTGTGCTGTTCGCTGTTGAAATAGAAACGAGCATCCGGGGCGTTGGAAAAAGCCTCGCGGTTCAGCCCGAAATATTCCGTGTAGGACACGCGTCCTCCCTTTGGTCGGAAAGGGGATCAGATATAGGAAACCCGATTTTTGCTGCCGCCGGAACCGGCGGGCCCTTCATGATCGTCGCTGCCGAGACCCAGCTGCTGGCGCAGGGAAAGAATTTTAGCCTGAACATCCCGATAAAACATGTCGACATCGTGGACACTCTGGAAACACTCCAACGCTTCAAGTGGCCGTTGCACAAGCTCGTAAACCTGCCCCAGGTCATAGTAGATGTTCATGCGCTGGGTCGCGTTCAGCCCGGGCAGGGCCAACCCCAACTTGAGAGTGGTTTCAGCCCCCTTGAAATCTCCCTTTTCCACCTGACACAGCGCGATCAGAGTGACGCAATCCAGACAACGAGAGGCGTCATTCATCGCCTGCTCGAATTCGCCGATGGCATCGTCGAGCAGCCCCATTTCCTTATAGGCGATTCCAAGATTGAAATGGGATTCGGCGTCGTCGGAGTCAATCTGGGCGCGTACTCCTTTTTTGAATGCGGAAAAGACCCCGTCCATACCGTAGCGATCCATGCTTGAATGGACGGCTTCAGGGCTTGGCAGGTTCTCCTCCCCCAATTCCTCGAGGACTTCGGCGCCGAAATCAAAGAAATCTTCTTGGCTCGAAGGCTCGTTGGCTGGGGCTTGCTGACGGGAACGGATATCAGTCAGCAGTTCCTCTGCAACGCGGCAGCCGGGCTCAGCGAGAAGCAGCTCCCGGCACAGGCGTTCCGCCTCGGAGAAACGCCCCTGGGTCGTCAGAAATCCCGCCTCTTCAAGTTTTTCCGCAAGACCGGAGGCTTCACCAAAGAGCGGTTCCCCGGCGCTATTACCGGACGATAGGTCGAAATCGGGAAGAACGGATCGCTCTTCAGTCTTCGAGATTTCAGTCGGTTCCTCGTCGAAACCGAAGGACAGCTCTTCGTCGTCGAGATCGAAAGGAATCAGCTCCGGTTCGTCGTCCGTTGCCGGGGTGTCAACTGCTGTCACCGACGAATCGGAGCCGAGATCGGCGAAAACGTCATCCCCGGGAAGATCGAGGGCCAGGGGGGATTCGGCAATTGGCCTTTTGATGTTCTCGACAATAGGCGTGGTTTCGAGGGATTCCAGAAACTCCAGCGCCATCTCTTCCGACTCTTCGACAACGGCCGCCTCGATGGAGGTTTTCTCGGAATCGTCCTCACCGGCAAAGAGCGGGGGCAGCCCCTCCTCTGAAACGCTTTCGCTCTCGGTCGAAAGTTCAGTCTTCTCATCAGCCATGGCGTCGAAAAGTTTGGCGCCTTCGCCGCCGAGTTCGTAAATAGTCTGCAAGGTCGCGCCGACCCGGGGTTCGTCGGGGAGGTATTCGCGCAGGGTTTCGTAAAGCTCGCGCAGAACCCCCAGGCGGTCGGCTTCGAAGAAATCGGCTTTGGTCTCTTCGAGTTGGTCGAGCGCCTCGTTCCAGGCTTCCCCCGCAAGGCAGGCCCGCACCAGGCGCTCCCGCACATCGAGATCGCCGGGGAGAAGGTCGGCCAGTCCTTCAAGCAGTCTTCGTTCCTGCTCGTGGGCACCGAGCAAATGGTGACCGCTCGCCAAGCCATCGAGAATCGCCGGATCCTCGGGAGCGGTCCCCCGCAGGGATTCGAGCAGGGCGATGCCCCGCTCCGCCTTTCCCTGGCGGATCAGGCACATCCCCAACCCAACTTGGATCAACGGTTCGTCGGGAAAGAAGCGGGCGAAAATTTCATGGAGCTTAAGGAGTTTAACCTGATCGTTCTTGGCCTGAAGAACCTTGAGAACCTCCTGAAAATCCTCCAGGGCATCGTTTTTCATTCCAGCGGCGGCCAGGGACTCCCCGAGCTTGACCCGGATGTTGAGATTTTCCGGATCGATGGCCTTCATCCGGCGCAG
>DIVU01000063.1:0-2832 GCA_002423365.1 Desulfuromonadaceae bacterium UBA6124
CGCCATCGTCTGGCAGTGCCGGCGCTCGGCCCCGCTCTGCGATGCGCTGAAGGCGCGCGGCCTGGAGCCCGCGGTGCGCGCGCGGACCGGCCTGGTGATCGACGCCTACTTCTCCGGGAGCAAGCTGCAATGGCTCTTCGAGCACGTTCCGGGCCTGCGGCAGCGGGCGGAGCGGGGCGAGCTGTGCTTCGGCACCGTGGATACCTGGCTGGCGTGGCGGCTGACAGGGGGCGGCGCCTTCGTCACCGATTACAGCAACGCCTCCCGGACCATGCTCTTCGACATCCACCGGCTGGCCTGGGACGGCGAGCTCTGCGCCGCGCTGGGGGTGCCGCCGGCCGTCCTGCCAGCGCCGCGGCCCTCCTCGGAGGTGTATGGCCGGGCGCTGCCCGGACTGCTGGGCGTGGAGGTTCCCGTGGCCGGCATCGCGGGAGATCAGCAGGCCGCGCTCTTCGGCCAGGCCTGCTTTCGCCCCGGCAGCGCCAAGAACACCTACGGCACCGGCTGCTTCCTGTTGGTCCACACGGGGGACCGGCCGGTGGCGTCGCGATCCGGGCTCCTGACCACGGTCGCGGCGAGCCCCGCGGCGGGCCGGGCGGAGTACGCGCTGGAGGGGAGCGTCTTCATCGCCGGCGCGGCCATCCAGTGGCTGCGGGACGGGCTTGGCATCCTGGCCAGCTCCGCCGAGTCGGAGGCGGCGGCCGCCTCGGTGCCCGACACCGGCGGGGTCTACTTCGTTCCGGCCTTCGTCGGGCTGGGGGCGCCGCACTGGGACATGTATGCCCGAGGGACGATCCTGGGACTGACACGGGGGACGGGCCGCGGCCACCTGGTCCGGGCCGCCCTGGAGTCGATCGCCTACCAGACGCGGGAGGTCCTGCAGGCGGCCGTGGCGGATGCCGGCATCGCCCTGGCGGAGCTGCGGGTGGACGGCGGCGCCACGGCCAACGACCTCCTGATGCAGTTCCAGGCGGATGTGCTGGGGGTCCCGGTGCTGCGGCCGGCGGTGCGGGAGACCACCGCCCTGGGGGCGGCCTATCTGGCGGGTCTGGCGGTCGGCTACTGGAGCGGTCGGGAGGAGATCGAGTCCAACTGGGCGGTGGAGCGCCGGTTCCAGCCGGCCATGGAGGCGGGCAGGCGGGAGGAGCTGTTCGCGGGATGGGGCCGGGCGGTGGCGCGGGCGGCCGGCTGGGCGCACCCCGGCGCCTGACCCTGCCCCGCTGCGCCTGGTCTCCCAGGAGCCGGCGCGCATTCCGCATTCCCGTTTTGCATTCGGAGAGTGACCCGATCTGTCACACGCCCGTGGTAAGGTCGGCGGCATGAGCCATCAGCCCGCTTTCCATTGACGGCTCAGGCGGGGCGGAGGTAGCGTCCAGCCGTTTGCCGTGCACAGGAAAGGCGATCCGCCATGACCGCACGGGACAAGAGCCATGAGACTCACCGGCGATCCCGGCGGCTCGCCATCTCGCACCCATCCGGCCCCTTGCGATCAGCGTGTCGCAAGGGGCCGTGGTGCATGTGGAGGGGTGAGCGCTCTCCTCGGGGAATTTCAAGGGGCGAGCACACGACAGGCAAGGGACCTTTTCCCGTGAGGTTCCGGGGTGACATCGGGAGGAATTTGGGGGGGAGGCGGTGATGGCGGATGAAGTCTCGCCGAGGCAATTACGTGTCTCGATAGAGTCGGTGATCTTCGTCGTGCGTGGAGAGAAGGTTCTTCTCGATTCCGATCTCGCGGCCATCTATGGTGTGACGACGGGGGCCCTGAACCGAGCGGTCAAACGCAACCTGGATCGATTTCCAGAGGACTTCGTCTTCCAGTTGACACCCGAAGAGGTCTCCACTTTGAAATGCCAAACTGGCATCTCAAAGGAAGAAGCCCGTCTGGCTCATGTTCGAGCCGGCCGGGGAGGGCGACGCTATCTGCCGTATGCCTTCACCGAACACGGGGCTCTCATGGCGGCCAACGTGCTCAACAGCACGCAGGCTGTCCGGATGAGCGTGTTCGTCGTGCGGGCCTTCGTCCGGATGCGCAAGGTGATGGCCGCACATGAGCAGATGGCCGAGAAGTTGGCCGAGTTGGAGCAGCGGGTGACGGGGCACGACGAAGCCATCCAGTCCCTGGTCCGGACGATTCGCCAGCTCATGGCCTCGCCACGAGCCCCATCGAGCAGGCCATCGGCGAGGCCGCCGCGGTCGATTGGATTCAAGGTGGAGGAGCGTCGGCCGGGGTATGGCCGAGCACGGCCGGCAGCACGGCGAGGTCGCATGGGGTGAGTCGGGCGCAATGCGCACGGTGTCCCCGGAAGTTCTGTTCCCGGAACTCCGGAGGTGAGGCAAGAATTGAAAGCTGACTCGTGCAATTTCAAGGGGTTAGCGCGAAACAGGTACCAGGTACCTTTTTCGCGCAACTGCGCGAAGGCAGAGGGGTGGCGGATGAGGTGTGGCGGAAAGGCGGCGGCTGCGGGGGGTGGGGCGATGAGAGGCTATGCCCACCACGCCGACGTCGCTGGAATGCTCCAGCAGGGATTCCGCATGCGGACCGCTGACCTCTGCCCACTGGCCTCCAGCTTCTGTACAGCCAGGATTCGCGCCGTATCCGTCCCGGGAGGATCTCGTCATCCAGCCCGACCTGCCGTCGCTGGTGTCGGTCCCGACGGGGTGCGGGAAGAGAGCAGCGAGTGACGGAGAAGGCGATGCCGCCAAGGCCACCACGACGGGCAACGCCCAAATATGAAAACAGAGTCTTGGGATTTCAAGGAGTTATGCGTCCGAAGGTACCAGGTACCTTTTAAACTGGAAGGGTGTTTCCGGAATTCTTACGAGGGGAAGATC
>DIVU01000063.1:2868-13759 GCA_002423365.1 Desulfuromonadaceae bacterium UBA6124
GAGGTGAGACGATGAGGGGCTTTGGTGGCCATGCCGAGTTATTCCAGACGGCAACAGGATTCGCGCCGTATCCGTACCAGACAGACTTCGCCACCCAGCCCAAGCTGGCGTCCCTGCTGTCGGTGCCGACGGGGTGCGGAAAGACGGCGGCGGTAATAGAGAGGGCGATGCCGCCGGGGCTACACCAGAAAATGAAAACAGAATTGAGGAATACCAGCTAGTTACGTGTTTGAAGGTACCAGGAACCTTTTCGAGGGGCCTGCCGAGGCGGCCGGCTCCGAGCCAGTCGAGGAGACTCAAGGCCGAGGAGACCCGGCCGAGCTATAGGCGGAAGAAGCAGGGCAAGCCAACCCGCGGCGAGAAGTGATCGGGGCGAAATCAGTTTGGGATCCCCGGAACTCCCTGGAATTCCGCATTCCGCATTCGGAGAGTGACCTCGGATGTCACAGGGGCATGGCAAACTGTGAGCGCCGGATTCCCTTGACCGGATGTCCGCGATAGGCGTAGCGTCTGGCACGTTCATAACGTGCAATATGACCGCTCGAGAACGGGAGGACCGCATGTCCCTGGCTCTCGAACCACCACGGCCCCTGGCGACCTGACGTCGTCCGGGGCCGTGGTGTGTCCGGCGTGAGGAATGCCGAGGCGAGATCGGTGGGGTGTCCCCGGAAGTCCAAGTCACCACCGAGACTGGAGGTCCGCCGATGCGTGCAGCCAGTGCGTTGAGCCCGGCGACATGCGTGGAGCGGCGCATTCTGTCGATCCGAGGGCAACGAGTGATGCTGGATGCGGATCTGGCTGCGCTGTATGGCGTCTCCACGCGGGTCCTCAACCAAGCGGTGAAGCGGAACCAGGGACGCTTTCCCGAGGATTTCATGTTCCGCCTTACGGAGGCAGAGAGAGCAGAGGTGATCACAAAGTGTGATCACCTTCGACCGCTCCGGTTTTCTCCATCTCTTCCCCATGCGTTTACCGAGCATGGGGCCATCATGCTGGCGAGTCTCCTCAACACCCAAGTCGCAGTGGAGGCCAGCGTGCAGGTCGTTCGGGCCTTCGTCCGACTCCGGGAAATCCTGGCGACCCACAAGGACCTTGCCCGCAAGCTGGAGGAACTGGAAAAGAAGTACGATGCCCAGTTCAAAGTCGTCTTCGACGCCATCCGGCAACTGATGGCTGAACCCCGAGCCCCGTCGAGCGGGCCGCCCGAGAAACCGCGGCGGGCGATCGGTTTCACCCCGAGCCGCTCGACCAAGCTCATGGTAGAAGAGCGCCGGCCGCGCTACCGGCGATCGCAAAGAGCCGGCAAGTCGTGATGGCGAAGATTCGAAAACGGAATCGAGGAATATCAAGGGGTTAGCGCGCGAAAGGTACCAGGTACCTTTCGCGGTGTAAGTGCTTGAAAACGGCGACGGGCGGTGAGGGATTGCGGCGGGGAGCGTGGGGGGTGGGGAGGTGAGACGATGAGGGGCTTTGGCGGCTATGCCGAGTTATTCCAGGCGGCGACGGGATTCGCGCCGTATCCGTCCCGGGAGGATCTCGCCAACCAGCCCGACCTGCCGTCGCTGGTGTCGGTCCCGACGGGGTGCGGGAAGAGGGCGGCGAGTGACGGAGAGGGCGATGCCGCCAAGGCCACCACGACGGGAAGTGTCCAAATATGGAAACAGAGTCTTGGGATTTCAAGGAGTTACGCGTCCGAAGGTACCAGGTATCTTTTAAACTGGAAGGGTGTTCCCGGAATTCTTACGAGGGGAAGATCTGGAAACCGAACCGTGGAATATCAAGGGGTTAGCGCGCGAAAGGTACCAGGTACCTTTCGCGGTGTAAGTGCTTGAAAACGGCGACGGGCGGTGAGGGATTGCGGCGGGGAGCGTGGGGGGTGGGGAGGTGAGACGATGAGGGGCTTTGGCGGCCATGCCGAGTTATTCCAGGCGGCGACGGGATTCGCGCCATATCCCTACCAGGAGGACTTTGCCACCCGGGCCGAGATGCCGTCGCTGGTGTCGGTCCCGACGGGGTGCGGGAAGAGTGCGGCGAGCGACGGAGAGGGCGATGCCGCCAAGGCCACCACGACGGGGAAACACCCAAATATGGAAACAGAGTCGTGAGATTTCAAGGAGTTACGCCTCCGAAGGTACCAGGTGCCTTTTCAGCGTACGGCGACGGTGGCCGGGCCGATAGAGGCGAAATGCGTGTGGTGTTCCCGGGGTACGCGCGAGCGCCTGGCATCGCCGCTCTCACTTCGAGGACGGAGGGGGGCATGGCCGGCAAGCCTGTAGCGACAATTGACGAACTCATCGTCACCATCCGCGCGGTCTGCGAATCATTCTCGGCGCCGATCTTGCCCGGATCTACGGCGTCGAAACTCGGGTCCTGACCCAGGCCGGCACGCGGAGTGGCGAAAACGACAGTGGCGAAATTGGTATGGTGTCCCCGGAATTCAGCGGCACTGCGGAGGACGTATGATCAAGTACTTTGCGCATTCTACCGAGGCCTCCGACAAGTCAGGTTGGCAGCCGCTCGATCAACACCTTGAGGGGGTCGCCAGCCGTTGCCGAGACTTCACCTCACGGTTTGGCGTCGAGTCGTGGGGAAGGGCCTGCGGATTGCTGCACGATCTCGGGAAGTTCTCGCATGAGTTCCAAGCCCGGCTGGAGGGAGGCCGCCGTGTGGACCACGCTACGGCCGGTGCTCGGAAGGCTGTGGAGTTGTTGCGGCCCGGACTGGGAAGACTCTTGGCCTACGTGGTTGCAGGCCACCACTCTGGTTTACCCGACGGTGGTGTGGACGGCGGTGTCAGGAGGGATACGCTTTCCGGCAGGCTCGATCGTGAAAGAGTCAATGTCCCCGAGATTCAGGAGTTCCAGTCGGTCTTGAATTCTGTACCAACTGATCTGCCGCGACCGCCGATAAGCAGCAATGGTTTTTCGTGTGCATTCTTCATTCGTATGCTCTTTTCCAGCCTCGTGGACGCGGACTTTCTCGACACCGAAGCGTGGCTCGCGCGTGACAGGGCAGGACTGCGGGGTGGCTACCCGACGACCCCCGAACTGCTGAAGAATCTCGATCGGTACCTCGACACGATCTGCCGCTGCGACACGCCCGTCAACCAGCGCAGGGCAGAGATCCTGGCGAAATGCCGCGACGCTGCGATTCTGAGGCCTGGCATCTTCTCGCTCACGGTGCCGACGGGCGGCGGCAAGACTTTGTCTTCCCTTGCCTTCGCTCTTCGCCACGCCACACTCCACGACTTGGAGCGTGTCGTCTATGCGATTCCATATACGAGTATTATCGAGCAGAGCGCCGCCGTGTTCCGGACGGCGCTTGGGGAGCTAGGGCTCACGGCGGTGCTGGAACACCACAGCAACTTCCAGCCGTCGGTAGAGGACGAGGAGGACGAGACGAGTCTAGCACTTCGAATGCGCTTGGCGGCGGAGAACTGGGATGCACCGGTGGTCGTGACCACGAACGTGCAGCTCTTTGAGTCCCTGTTCGCATCCCGAGGGTCACGGTGCCGGAAGCTGCACAACCTGGTCCGGAGCGTTGTCATCCTGGACGAGGCCCAGACGCTACCAACGTTTCTACTACAACCGTGCCTTTCTGCAATGCGAGAGCTCGTGGCTCATTACGGGGCGACGATTGTCCTCTGCACCGCGACGCAACCGGCACTCCGCCGGGCGCACTACCTTCCCTGCGGATTTGCGGACGATGAAGTGCGAGAAATCGTGCCGAACCATCAAGAATTCTACGAAGCGTTGCGCCGTGTGGATGTCACACACGCTGGGGAGCTCTCAGACGAGCAAGTGGTCAGGCGAGTGAGCGCCTGCCGCCAAGCGCTCTGCATTGTCAATACCCGTGCCCACGCGAGAAGGCTCTACGAAGCCATGGGCCCAGGGGACGGGCACTTCCATCTGAGTGCCCTTATGTGTCCCGCTCATCGCGCCGAGAAACTCTCCGCGATTCGTGATCGGCTGGCGACCGGCGAGCCCTGCCGGGTCATCTCGACACAGCTCGTGGAAGCCGGCGTGGATGTGGACTTTCCGTTTGTCCTTCGGGCTGCCGCCGGTATCGACTCGATTGCTCAGGCCGCCGGCCGCTGCAACCGTGAAGGGAAGCTCCCGGTACATGGCGAGGTGACGGTATTCGATCCTGAGTGCGGCCTTCCTGCTGGCTATTTTCGGCGGACAGCCGACGTGGGAGCTCTCACAATGCGAGCTTTCACTGATCTCTTATCGCCAGATGCGATTCGCCACTACTTCACGCAGCTCTACTCGTTCGAGGGCGCGGACGGGCTTGATTCGAAGGAAATCGTCCAGCGGATCGAGAAGGATGCCCGCTCTCTCTCGTTCCCGTTCCGCGAGATTGCCGAAGACTTCCGCCTAATTGATAACGACATGGACTCCGTCATCATTCAATGGGATGAAGGGGCGCGGGATTTGATTCGCGAACTCCGCCACACGAACTCTCCGGCTGCCGTCGCGCGTAAGCTCCAGCGCTATACAGTTCAAATCTACCGCCGGACCCTCGGCGAGTTGAAGGCCGCTCGCGTGGTGGAAACTCTGGCGGATCGATTTCACGTTCTGAGCAACGACTGCATCTACGACGATGACCTCGGCCTCTGCCCCGAGGACCCAACATTCCGAAACCCGGAGGCCGACATCGTGTGACGCCGCGGGGCGCGGCGGAAAAGGAGGTGCCGATGGCGTACGGTGTGAAGGTCAAAGTCTGGGGAGATTACGCCTGTTTCACCCGGCCCGAGATGAAGGTCGAGCGGGTGAGCTACGACGTGATGACCCCCTCAGCGGCGCGGGGAATCCTGGAGGCAATCCACTGGAAGCCGGCGATCCAATGGGTGGTGGATCGGATCCACGTGCTGAACCCCATCAGGTTTGACACGGTTCGTCGAAACGAACTCGCGTCCAAAATCCCGAAGGGAAACGTAGAAAAGGCCATGAAGGGTGATCCTGCGCCCCTGCAGGTGTTCGTCGAGGATGACCGCCAGCAGCGGGCCGCCCTGGTGTTACGCGACGTGGCCTACGTCATCGAGGCCCACTTTGAACTGACGGACAAGGCGGGCCCCGAGGACAACGACGGCAAGCACCTCGATACCTTCAACCGCCGGGTGATCAAGGGGCAGTGTTTTCACCGACCCTACCTTGGCTGCCGCGAGTTCGCGGCATTCTTTGGACCCGCGGATGGTGTGGTGCCGGCGTCCGTACACAGGGGCAAGCGCGATCTTGGTTGGATGCTCCACGACATTGACTTCGGGGCCGGCATGGAGCCTCGGTTTTTCAGAGCTGAAATGGACGACGGCGTCATCACCGTCCCGGCATTCGGCACCGAGGAGGTGAGAGCATGATTCTCCAGGCGCTGAATGACTACTACGAGCGGAAGGTGGCGGAACCTGTATCCGGGATGCCGCCATACGGGTACGGAGAGCAGAAGATCTCGTTCTGCTTCGTGCTCTCCCAAAGGGGAGAATTGGCTAATGTTGTAGATCTGAGGAGCAATCAGGGAGGTCAGGCTAGGCCTATTCTCCTTACGGTGCCGCTGTTGCCGTCCAAGCGGACGGTTAAGGAGATTTCCAACTTCTTGTGGGACAACACAGGGTATGTGCTGGGCGTGGGAGACCCAAAAAAACTAGAGAAAGACCCCGAGCGATTCCAGAAGACTTTTGGTAAGTTTCGGTCACTCCATCTAGAAGTCGCCGAAACCGTTCAAGATGAAGGACTGGCTAAGCTCATCACCTTCCTGGCCAACTGGTCACCGGAGCGTATCGGTACTATCGAGAATTGGCCCGAGATCCAAGACACGAACATGGTATTTCGGCTTGAAGGGGATACGAGCTATCTCCACGATCGGCCGAAACTCAGGGAAGCATGGGTCGCGCGTTATGCTGAAGCCGCCGGAGAGCGCAAAGGGGCCTGTCTTGTGACAGGCAAGCAGGCCCCTATTGCCGGCCTCCATCCTCCAATCAAAGGAGTTGGGAGGCAGACTTCAGGGGCCTCGATCATCTCGTTCAATCTGCCCGCGTTCACGTCCTACGGAAAGGAGCAGAGCTACAACGCACCTGTCGGCGAGCATGCCGCCTTTGCCTATGTCACGGCATTAAACTATTTGCTGAGGAAAGGAAGCCGACAGCGGATTCAGCTAGGCGATGCTTCGACGCTCTTCTGGGCGGAGCGAAGCACGCCGGCCGAGGATTTGCTCGCCTTACTATTCGACCCGCCGGTAAAAAACGCAGACGAGGTAGGCCCGACAGGACCTTCAGAAGATCAGGCGACCACTGCGCTTGTTCAGGAGGTGCTTTCTGCCGCCAAGGCCGGATGTCCGATTAGCGCAATGGATCCGGCACTGGACCCGGATGTTCGCTTCTACATCCTAGGGCTATCACCAAACAATGCGCGACTGGCTGTGCGTTTCTGGAACGTTTCGACCTTCAGCCAATTGGTGGAACGCGTTGGCCAGCACTTTCGCCACATGGGGATTGAGCGGCAGTTCGAGGGAGACCCTGAGTATCCATCGATTTGGCGGATCGTACTTGAAACAGCCCCGTTGCGAAAGAGCGAGAACGTCCCACCCCTCTTGGCAGGAGCTCTCGTGCGAGCGATTCTAGACGGCTTGCCATACCCACGGAGTCTTTTCACTGCAATCCTGGGCCGCATCCGGGCGGATCGCGTCGTCAACTACCTTCGAGCGGCCATTCTCAAGGCATACCTTGTCCGTAACCGCCAGATGGAGGTGCCCATGTCACTCGACATCGAGCGAAGAGACCCTGCCTACCGGCTGGGCCGCTTGTTCGCCCTGCTTGAGAAGGCGCAGAAAGATGCCACCAACCCGACAGCCACCATCCGCGACCGCTACTTCGGCGCCGCCTCTGCGACGCCGGCGACCGTCTTTCCCCAGCTTCTTCGTCTTGGCCAGCACCACATCGGCAAGGCAGAATACGGGGGATACACCGACAAGCTCATAGCGGAGGTCGTGGATGGAATCAACGAGCTGCCTAAGCACCTGTCGCTGGAGGAGCAGGGTCTCTTTACCCTCGGCTACTATCACCAGAGAAACGCCCTATACCGGAAGGGCGACAAGGAGTAAATCATGAGCGACGCCATCCAGAATCGCTACGAATTCGTCTATTTGTTCGACGTGGAGAACGGCAATCCCAATGGCGATCCAGATGCTGGGAACATGCCGCGTATCGACCCGGAGACCAGCCATGGGCTGATCACTGATGTATGCCTCAAACGGAAGGTCCGAAACTTCGTCGAGATAGCAGGCGCCGCTGGTCAGTTGCCGAAAGTGAAAGGCAAAACATTCAACGTGTATGTCCAGGAGAAGGCGATCCTGAACCAGCAGCACGCCATGGCATACGCAGCCTGCGGCCTGAAGTCCGAGGCCAAGAAGCTACCGAAGAAAGAGGAAGATGCACACCGCGTTAAGGACTGGATGTGCGGCAACTTCTTCGACGTGCGTACCTTCGGAGCCGTAATGACCACCGACGTCAACTGTGGGCAAGTCCGCGGCCCAGTACAGATAAACTTTGCTCGGAGCGCCGACCCAATCGTCCCGCTGGAGGTGAGCATCACACGAATGGCCGTCACTACGGAGGCCGAAGCCGAAAAGCAGCAGGGAGACAATCGTACAATGGGCCGCAAGCACATCGTCCCATACGCACTGTACCGGGCCGAAGGGTTTGTGTCCGCGCCGTTGGCCGCAAAGACCGGATTCAGTGAGACGGACCTTGAGCTTTTCTGGCAGGCGCTGACAGTAATGTTTGATCATGACCGCTCTGCGGCCCGGGGCAAGATGGGTGCGCGCAACCTCTTCGTCTTCAAGCACCAAAGCGTTCTGGGGAACGCCCCGGCGCAGAGATTACTCGACCTCATCAAGGTCGAGCGATACGGCGACGCTGCCAAGCCACCGCGAAGCTTCGCAGACTACAAGGTGATAGTGGAAAAGGGGCATCTACCAGCTGGTGTCGAGCTTCAGGTGAAGCTGTAAGAACCAAGTGGGTTAAGTTGCGCCTCGTCCCTTTCCTGGCCATGGAGCAATGCCCGCATTGCTGCATGATATGGGAGGACGCTTGAATGCCTGAGATAGACAACCCTCCCCACCTGATTCCGCCCCACGGCGGATACAAGGACCTCAAGTCCTATCAGATGGCGGAGATTGTCTATGACGCTACGATGGTGTTCTGCAACCGGTTCATCGACCGACGATCCCGGACCCATGATCAGATGGTCCAGGCGGCCCGCAGCGGCAAGCAGAACATCGCCGAGGGCAGCATGGCGTCCGGGACGTCCAAGAAGACCGAGTTGAAGCTGGTCGGCGTGGCCCGGGCCAGCCTGGAGGAGTTGTTGGTCGATTACCAGGATTATTTGCGGCAACGCGGGTTCCAGACGTGGGGAAAGGACGACCCCAAGGCCGTCGCGGTCCGCGCGCTGGCGCGGACCGCGAATAGGTCCTATTCGACCTATCGGCCCTATTTTGAAACCGAGGGCTCCGAGGTTTCGGCCAACGCGGCGATCTGTGTGATTCACCAGACGAACTATTTGCTGGATCAGCAGTTGCGGGCCCTGGAGCAAGCGTTCCTGGAAGAGGGCGGGTTCACCGAGCGGCTGTACCGGGTCAGATCGCAGGTCCGCGACGGGAGGCGCAAGCCGTGACGTTCGCCGAAGCCGATCTGGTGCCGCTCTCGGCGCTGCAGCATTATATGGTCTGCCCGCGGCAGTGTGCTTTGATCCATGTGGAGCAGATCTGGGTGGAGAGCGGGCTGACGGCGGAGGGGCGGCTGCAGCACGAAAAGGTGGATTCCGGGGGTGCGGAGTCCCGCCGGGACGTACGGCGGGTCCTCGCGCTGCCGATCCGCTGCTTGCGGCTGGGGTTGGTGGGGAAGGCCGACGTGGTTGAATTCTACCGGCAGCCGGACAAAGCCTGGCGTCCGTACCCTGTGGAACACAAACGGGGGCGGCGCAAGAAAGAGGACTGGGATCGGGTGCAACTCTGTGCACAGGCGCTGTGCCTGGAAGAGATGCTCAATGTTCCGGTACCCGAAGGGGCGCTGTTCTACGGCAAGGAGCAGCGGCGGGAAGTCGTCGAGATCGGCGAGGCGTTGCGCCGCGAGACCGAGGCGGTCGCCGCCGCGGTGCATAAATTGCTTGCGGAGGGTCGCACACCGTCGCCCGTCTACGCCAGGAAGTGTGACAGTTGTTCGCTGGTTGACATCTGTCTTCCGAAGAGGGTCGGCGGCGACACGCCCCGCGTTGCCCGTTACCTGACGAAGGTCATGGAAGAGCCATGAAGAAGCACCTCAACACGCTGTTCATCACGACCCAGGGGACCTACCTCTCCAAGGAAGGGGAGTGTGTCGAGGTCCGCGTGGAAGGAGAGACCAGGGCGCGCATCCCCATCCACACCCTGAGCGGCCTGGTCTGCTTCGGCAACGTCCTGTGCAGTCCGTTCCTGCTCGGGCACTGCGCGGAGCACGGGGTGGCGGTCTCGTTCCTTACCGAGAACGGCCGGTTCCTGGCCCGCGTCCAGGGGCCGGTCTCGGGGAATGTGCTCTTGCGGCGGGCACAGTACCGCTGGGCCGACGATGCAGGCCGCAGCACCGAGATGGCGCGCGCAATGCTTACCGGAAAGCTGGCGAATGCCCGAACTGTTCTCTTGCGGGCGGCGCGTGACCATGGGGGGGACGGCCGGGAAGAGCGGCTGCGCGGGGCCGCGTGTCGGTTGGTCGACTGTCTGCGGCGGATCGAAAGCAGCGGTTGCTCGCTCGATGAGATCCGTGGCATCGAGGGAGAGGCAGGTGCTGCCTATTTCGGGACCTTTGACGCCTTGATCACCGCACAGGACTCGGCGTTTCGGTTCGCGGGTAGGAATCGTCGACCACCCCTCGATCCGACCAATTGCCTGCTCTCGTTTCTCTACACGCTCCTGGTGCATGACATCCGCGGCGCATTGGAGTGCGTCGGTCTCGACCCTGCCGTCGGTTTCTTGCACCGGGACCGTCCTGGCCGACCCGGCCTCGCGCTGGATCTGCTGGAAGAGTTCCGGGCGCCGGTCGTGGACCGCCTGGCGTTGTCGCTCATTAACCTTGGGCAGGTGAAGGCCAAGGGGTTTGAACAGCTTGAGTCCGGCGCTGTGCTGATGGACGACTCCACCCGGAAGGAGGTGATCCTGGCTTACCAGAAGCGGAAGCAGGAAGAGGTCGAGCACCCGTTTCTGCAAGAGAAGATGGCTGTGGGCCTGCTGTGGCACGCGCAGGCGCTGTTGCTGGCGCGCTATATCCGCGGTGACCTGGACGGGTATCCGCCCTACATCAGGCGGTGAGGGCACAGCATGTTTGTGTTGGTGAGTTATGACGTGTGCACCGAAGATGCCGACGGGCGGCGGCGCCTCCGTAACATCTCGAAGATCTGTCGAAACTACGGTCAGCGGGTCCAGTTTTCGGTCTTTGAATGCCTGGTGGATCCGGCCCAATGGGCGGCCCTTCGCGCACGGCTTATCGGCACGATGGACTCGGAGAAGGACAGCCTGCGCTTTTACTACCTCGGTGCCAATTGGAAGCGGAAGGTGGAGCATGTGGGTGCGAAGCCGTCGATTGACCAGGAGGGCCCTCTTGTCTTCTAGCGCGAACCCCAAGCACACACCAAAACCCTGGGAGGTTCGCGGATCTGTAACCTGCTGGAACTACAGCGTCAAAGAGGACGGTCATAAATTTGCTTTGGATAAGGAGGCCCGGATGACAGGGTTTCGCAATCTGACCCCAGAACCCCCAATCGCAACGCGCAGTTAAAGAAGCGGAGTCGCCCCCCGCGCGGGGGCGTGGATTGAAACCGGCCCTGGCATGACATACCCCCCTCCACCATCGTCGCCCCCCGCGCGGGGGCGT
>DIVU01000219.1 GCA_002423365.1 Desulfuromonadaceae bacterium UBA6124
TGCTCGACGAGCCGACCAACCATCTTGACCTGCCGGCCCGGGACTGGCTGGAGGATTATCTCATCAGCTATCCCTTCGCGGTGGTGCTGGTCTCCCACGACCGCTTCTTTCTCGATCAGGTGGTGGGCCGTATTGTCGAGGTCTGGAACGGCAAGCTCACCGAGTACCCGGGCAATTACAGCAAGTATCTGGTCGAGCGGGAGGCGCGGGTGGCGGCCCTGAGGGAAGCCAAGCGCCGCCAGGATGAGGAGATCGAAAAGATCGAAGCCTTCATCAACCGCTTCCGCTACCAGGCGAACAAGGCCTCGCTGGTGCAGAGCCGGGTCAAGCAGCTGGAGAAGATCGAACGCATCGACATCCCGCCGGCGCGCAAGAAGATCGCCTTCAAGTTTCCCGAACCGCCCAAGGGTGGGCGCACCGCCCTGGAGTTGCGGGGCGTGAGCCAGCGTTACGGCGAGCTGACCGTGCTCGACGGTATCGACCTGAGCGTGGAGAAGGGCGAGCGCATCGCCCTGGTTGGGGCCAACGGCGCCGGCAAGTCGACCCTGATGCGCCTGCTCGCCGGGGACGAAGCGCCCAAGGGCGGCGCGCGGGAGGAGGGACACAACCTGCATCTGGCCTATTTTGCCCAGGATCAGGCCAAGGTGCTTGATCCCGAGCGGACCGTCATCGAGGAGATCACCACGGCCGCTCCCTTCGAGATGGTCCCGAAGGTACGGGACATCCTCGGCACTTTTCTCTTCAGCGGCGACGAGGTGCACAAAAGGGTGGCGGTTCTCTCCGGCGGCGAGCGCAACCGCCTGGCCCTGGCTATTCTCCTGCTACGGCCGGCCAACCTGCTCCTGCTCGATGAGCCGACCAACCACCTCGATCTGCAATCGAAGGAAGTCCTTCTGCAGGCGCTCAAGGGCTACTCGGGCACCCTGGTCTTCGTCTCCCACGACCGCTATTTCGTCGACAGCCTGGCGTCCCGGGTGGTCGAGGTGAAAGGCGGCCGGATCGAATCCTGCATCGGCAACTACGAAGATTTTCTGCGCTGGCGCACCGGGCAGGGGGATCTCAGCCATTCCCGGCAGCGGGTGGAGCTGGGGGCGGCGGCCGGGGTGGAGGCGCCGGAAAGTGCCGAGAAGGAAGATCGCAAGCGCAGTCACGAAGAGCGCAAGGAGGTCCAGCGCCAGGAGCGCCGTCGGCTGAAGGAGCTGACCGAGCTTGAGGAGAAGATCGAGGAACGGGAAGGGGTGCTGCACGATCTGGAGGGGCGCATGGCCGATCCCGAACTCTACCGCGACGGCGAGAATTGGCGCCGGACATCGGCAGAGCACGGGCGGCTCAAAGGGGAGATCGAAGCCCTCTATGCCCGTTGGGAGGAGCTGCAGGAGACCGCTCCCGAGCCTTCTTGACGCAACCTTCTTCGGCTGGATCTTACGCGGCGAACCGCACGGCTTGCCTATCAGAAAATATCACCCGAGCCTTTTTCCGGGGAGGAAAACTCATGGTTCTTTTGCCCAAGGGCAATCCCGTCAAGGAAAATGCCAACCCAGGGAAGATCAATCTTCCCGGTGCCCTCGAAAAGCTGCAGGCGGGGAAGTTTTCCGGCTATCTGCGCTTCGATTTTCCCACGGCGACCGGAGTTATCATTTTCGAGCAGGGGTGCCTGATCAGTTCCCTCCTCGACGACGGGCGGGAACGGCTCATCGCCTATGACGCCATCGCCGCCATTTTCGAGCAGTCCCTGGAAGGGCAAGGGCGCCTCGACGTCTATCGCCTCAGCGCCGAACTGGCTCTGAGTGTTCACGCCCTGCTCCACGGCGACCTGCTCTATAAGGGGCAGGAACTCAAGCTCATCGACATCAAGCTGCTGCTTACGCGGCTCAAGGATCTGGCCATCACCGGCTGTCTGCGTATCTACACCGGCGACCGGGTGGCGCTCATTTTCTACCGGGAGGGCAATCCCCTGGGCTTCTTCCATGACGGCTCCACCGCCATCGAGACGACCGCCGACACCTCCATGTCGGTGGCGCGCCTGCCCGGGGCCAAGATCGATGTCCTGACCACCAAGGGGGTGGGGGAGGGGATGCTCGCCGACCTGCTTTCTTCGGCGGATCTGCCGGCACTCTGGAGGCGGATTCTGGAGGCCCGCCGGCCCGCCCCTGAACCGGTCGCATCTCCCGCGCCGTCGGTCGAGGAGCCGGAAGCGGTCGACCCGGCCGTGCGCGAGGCCGAGTCGCGGGACGAGCTGCTGGCCGCCTGGCGGGAGATCGCCGTGCGCCATCTCGGCAAGATCGGCGGCTCGCTGGTGGAAAAGGAATTCGAGAAAAACCTGAGCGGCGCTCTCGACACGGCGGCCCTGAATGTTTTTTACGAGCGTATGGGCAAGGCGGCGCGGCTGGTCGCCGGGCACGGCAAGGTCAGCGCTCTGCTTGAGGAGATGGGACGGTCGGCGCAGGAAAAGCTCTAAACGGCTGATGAAAAACTCATGGTAAAACAGGAGGTTTGGGGATGGATTTGAGTGGATTGCAAGTGATTCTCTGGCTGGTGGCCGGGCTGGTTTCTTTCTATTTCAGTATCGGTAACGCCCGGATCTGGACAAGTATTTCGGTCGGTTTCTTCCTGATTCTCTTCGGCGAACTGCTGCCGAAAGCGATGCCCTTTCTCCCCGGTACCGGCATTCCCCAGGTCGAGGCCATGGGCCTGATTATCAGCACCATCGCCATTCTGGTGATGAGTCACGGCTTTCAGGAATATTACGTCTTCTCGCGCACGCTGGATCTGGAAGGGAACAAGAGCCAGGTCTATCTCGTCACCCTGGCGGTAATTTTCGCCTCCCAGGTCTTCATCCTCATCAATCCGGCTCCCGATGCCGATACCCTGCGCACCATCCGCATCGTCGGCAACACCAACTGGGTCTTTCTCTCCCTGATCAACATCGACCTGATCCGCAAGATCTATCTCAATGTCAAGGACAGTCCCATCGGCAAGGGTTTTCTCGCCTTCATCGCGGTCTTCGTCTGCATCTTCCTGTGGAAGGGTTCGGAGCTCTACATCCAGGTCTATCGCCTCGATCTGCCGGCGGTGATGCAGGCCTACCCCGCCCGTTACCAGATCTCCCAGATCACCAACCTGATCGGCAACCTGCTCGCGTCCCTGTCGGTGGGGGGCACCTTTCTCTATCTGGCCCGGCTGCTGCGTTGAAAAAGAGGGGCGGGCGGACAACCGCCGCGCCCCGTCCCGGTTCTACTTCTTGATGTGGCAGTCCTTGCAGCCGAAGGGCGCGCCCATTCTCTTGTGGCAGTGCCGGCACATGGCGTGGGAGGCTTCCTTCATGTTGGGGATCGCCGTGTCCACCCCGTGACAGTCTCGACAGCCCCCCCGCTCTACCCCCTTGTGGTGGCAGACGGCGCATTCGCCGACTTTCTGATGCAGTTTGTGGTCGAAATGGATTTCCCCCATGCGTGGCGTGCCGAGGGTGACTTCGGCGGGAATCGCCGCGAAAGCCGCCGTTCCCGACGCGAGGATGGCGAGGAGCAGGGCGGCGCAAAGGGAGAGGGTAAAACCTTTCATCGGTGACCTCCTGGCAGGTTGAATCTCGGCGGCCCTTCGCCGCCGGAAGTTCCCCTAGATTAGCGTAAATTTTTTCGAGGCGCAGCAGATTTCTCCCTTTTCCCGGGACTCGGGCGGAATCGGTGCGCAAAAAAGGCCAGGGCGATGCGCGTCACTCTCGGGCGAAAACTTTTTCTTTACACCGGCGGCACCCTGGCCCTGGTGCTGCTGATGACCTTCCTGGTTCTGGAACGTAGCCAGGCGCGTCAGTGGGAAGAACATCTGCACGCCCAGAGCCGGGCCTTCGTCCGCTTCGCCACCCCCGAGCTGCTCAAGCTTTTCCGCGGTTCCTTCGCGCCGGGTCGGGATGATGCCCAGGGCAAGGTCGTCGAATTCCTCGCCGTCAATCGCGATCTCATCGGCTTCACCCTCATTTCCCCAGGCGGGCGGGTCCTCTTTCAGTCTCCCCGCTTCGCCCCTTTCGCCGATCATCCCTGGCCGGAGCCACCGTCGCCGGCGGATTTGAGCGGATTTTCCCCCGGCGCCGAGCCGCGCATGCGCACCCTCCCCTGGGGCGAAGGGCGCGCCCTGGAACTGCTGATGCCGGCCTTCGGACCGACGGGCGAGCAGGTGCTGACGGTGCGCTACCTGCTCACCTACGCCTCGGTCGATGCGCGTCTCGCCGAGATGCGCGGCTCCTTCGCCCGCATCGCCTGCCTCTCCCTCCTTGCCTCGCTGCCGTTGGTGGCCCTGGCGGCGCGGCGCGTTTCGCGGCCGATCCAGAGTCTGACCGAAGGGGCGCGGGCCGTGGCCCGGGGGGAGCTCGATACCCGCCTGCAGATCGCTAACCGCGACGAGATCGGGGTGCTGGCCCGGGCTTTCAACCACATGGCCGAGAATCTCTCCCTGAGCCGCGACGAGCTCACCGCCAAGAACCGGGAACTGATCGAGGCCAACGAGAACCTGCGCCAGGTGCAGGAACAGCTCATCCGTTCCGAGCGCCTGGCGGCCATCGGTCAGTTGGCGGCGGGGGTTTCCCACGAGATCGACAATCCGGTGGGGATTATTCTCGGCTATGCCGAGCTCTTGCTCGACGATCTCGATGAAGCGGATCCCCGGCGCGACGATGTTCTGGCGATCATTGCCGAATGCCGTCGCTGTCGGCGCATCACCGGCGGCCTGCTCGGCCTTGCCCGGGGCGGGGCGGTGCGGCGGGAATCGCTGTGCCTTGCCGAACTGGCGGAAGCGACGGCGGCTTCCTTGCGACCGCAGAAGCTCTTCCGCCAGGTGCCAATTCGCATCCAGGCGCCGCCTGAACCGCTGGAGGTCTTCGCCGATCCCGACCCATTGCGGCAGGTGCTGGTCAATCTGCTGCTCAATGCCGCCCAGGCCATGGGCGGTTCGGGGGAAGTGGCGGTGACGCTAGAGCGTGCCGGGGAGCGGGTGTCGCTGACTGTGGACGACAGCGGTCCCGGGGTGCCCCTGGAACTGCGGGAGCGGATTTTCGATCCTTTCTTCTCCACCAAGGGCTCGGGGGAGGGGACCGGCCTCGGCCTTTCCCTCTGCCGGAAACTGATGGAGGAACAGGGGGGGAGCCTCTTCGTCGCGGATTCTCCCACTGGCGGGGCGCGCTTTGGCCTGCTCCTGCCCGCCGCGAGCCGGGAAAAATCCTTTGACAAGTCGGGGGATGCTTCCTAAGATGGCGCGAATTTAACCAACACTTGAGGATGATTGACGGATTATGGAAAAAGCCCTGGAACTTCTCCATGACGACCTGCTCGGGGTCGAAGCCCAGTTCAAACAGGACCTGACTTCCGAAGTATTGCTGATTCGCAAGGTTGGCGAATATGTTCTCTCCAGCGGCGGCAAACGCATCCGCCCCATGCTCCTTCTGCTCTGCGCCAAGCTCGCCGGCTACCAGGGGAACAAGCATGTCGGGTTGGCCAGCGTGGTCGAGTTCATCCACACCGCCACCCTGCTCCACGACGACGTCGTCGACAGCGCCGTGCTGCGTCGAGGCAATGCCTCGGCCAACGCGGTCTGGGGGAACGAGGCCTCGGTGCTGGTCGGCGACTTTCTCTTCGCCAAGTCCTTCTCCATCATGGTGCGCGGCGGCAGCCTGAAGATCCTTCAGGCCCTCTCCGACGCCACGACGATGATGGCCGAGGGGGAAGTGCAGCAGCTTGTCAGCACCTGCGATCTCGACCTCAGCGAGGAAAGCTACATCGATGTGGTGCGCAACAAGACCGCCGTCCTTATCGCCGCCGCCTGTCAGGTCGGCGGGGTGCTCGGCGAGGTCGACGAGGAGCGCGAACAGGCGCTGCATGATTTCGGCATGGATCTCGGCATCGCTTTCCAGTTCATGGACGACGCCCTTGACTATGTGGCCGATCAGGCTGAGTTCGGCAAGGCCAAGGGGCACGATCTCGAAGAGGGAAAGGTGACCCTTCCCCTGATTCACGCCCTGCGTCAGTGCGGTGAGGAGGAGCGGGAGCGTCTGGCCGAGATCGTCGAGCTGGAAACCCTCAGCGACGAGGATCTCGCCTACGTGGTCGGTCTGATCGAGCGTTACGACGGCATCGGCTATACCCGGAAGCGTGCCCGGGAGCTGGTCGAGCGGGCCAAACTCAAGCTCGCCGCCTTCTCCGATGGTCCGGTCAAGACCGCACTGATGGAGTTGTCCGATTATGCCGTGAGCCGCCGAAAATAGTCAGCGGCCGGTCGGTCATATCGCTTGCATACGCACGTGAAAAGGCCTCCCCGCTCGCAGCGGGGGGGCCTTTTTTGTGCGGATTTCCTCGGATCTTCAAGGCTTTTGGATTGGCTCGGGATTTGCTAATTGTTTTATCAGCAATCCGGCAAACTGGGCACACACAATCTTGCCGAGGGGGGACTATGGATACGGGCACTCTGATTCATTCCGAGCAACTCGATATTCGCGGGCGCCGCTATGAGGTAGCCGTTTTTCAGCGGGCTAACGGTTCGCACGTGGCTCGTACCGTTTTCGCTCCGGGGGATGTCATCATGAACGACGGCCCCTCCCTCGAAGCGGTGCTGGCCAAGCATCAGCGCCTGTTGCCGCTGGCCATCGACTCCCGCGAGTTGCGCGCCGAATCCAGCTGACTCTCACCCGCGCTGCTTTTCCCAGAAGCATCCCGTTGACCGGCTCAGCAACACTCTCCCCTCTTGCGCACATGCCGCCGGCCGATCTTTTTGACTCCGCCGGCGGTTGCCTCCTGCTATAATGCCGGTCATGCCTCGCGCCTCCTTCTCCCTGCACAAAAAAGTCCTGCTGGCCTTCTGCCTGCTCTCCCTCTTGCCGCTCCTGCTGCTGCTCGTCGTTTCCAGCCGCAGCCTGCGTTCCGTGGAAAGCCAGTTGCTCGCTCACGCGACCCGGGCTCTCGATCAGCAGGCTGCCGAGGCCCTGGAGCTTCGGGCGGGCATGGTCGCCGCTGAAGTGGAGGATTTTCTCCGGCACGTGACCGCCGATCTCCGCGATCTCGCCCAGCTTCCCGTTGAGGAAAAGGTCTATCGGGAGTTTTATCGCCATCACCGGCGCCCCGTCTGGTTTCGTCAGGGAGATAACGCGAATCCGGGCGAGGCCCGGGAAGAGCGGCCTCTCTATCCGGAAATCGCCTGGGTCGCCGCCGATGGCCGCGAGGTGCTGCGTCTGGCGAACGGCTTGGCGGCGAAGCTTCGGGATATTTCCGATCCGGTGCGGACGACCTATGGCAGCGAAGACTATTTCCTGCGCGCCCGGGAGTTGCCACCCGGTGGCGTGTATGTCACCCGGGTCACCGGTCGGCATCTGGAAAAACAGCGGCAGCTGGCGGGGGCGCCAACGCCGGAAGCGGCGGTGGAAGGGGAGCGCTTCCGGGGGGTGACCCGCTTCGCCATGCCGGTGTATGGCGACGAGGGAAACCTGCGCGGGGTGGCGGTCCTCTCCCTCGATCATCGCCACCTGATGGAATTCACCCAGCACATTCTGCCCCATTCCCCCTTTTTCACCGTCTTCTCCTCCTACGACAGCGGCAATTACGCCTTCATGTTCGACGACGAAGGCTGGATGATCGCCCATCCCAAACACTGGGATCTGCGCGGTCTCGACGAGGGGGGAGCGCCGGTCCCTCCCTACACCGAGGATTCCCCCGCCGATCTGGTCGAACGGGGGATCATCCCCTTCAACCTCTTTCATGCCGGTTTCGTCCATCCCAACTATCCGGTGGTGGCGGCGGCGGTGCTGCGCGGGGAGTCGGGGGTCGTCGACGTCACCAATATCGGCGGTTCGGAAAAGATCATGGCCTATGCGCCGATCCGTTTCGGCTACGGCGTCTTTGCCGAAAAAGGGATTTTCGGCGGCGTGACCATCGGCGCCGAAGTCGGCCGTTTCCATGCCGCGGCCCATTCCGCCTCGGCTCAGATCCGCGCCGAAATGACCCGCTTCGTCGGCAACGGGGCGCTGATGATTTTGGCCACCGCCCTGCTGGTCGTGGCCGCCGCCTATCTTCTCTCCCGGGGGATCACCCGCCCCCTGTCGACCCTGATCGACGGCACCCAGCGCATGGCCCGGGGGGAGCTGGATATCCAGGTGCCGGTCGCCGCCGGTGACGAGGTCGGCGAACTGGCGGTCTCCTTCAACCGTATGGCTGAGCAGCTCAAGGATCGGCAGCAGCATCTGCTCGCCACCCTCGACGATCTCGACCGCTCCCGCCGGGAGATTCTGCGCGAGCGGGATTTCAAGGAGACCCTGGTCGAGACGATCGACATCGGTCTGCTCACCCTCGACGGCGCCGGGCGGGTCACCTCCGTCAACGGGCCGGCGGCGCGGCTGCTTGGCCTTTCCCGGGATGCGCAGGGCGCCCTCGACAAAGTCCTGACCGCTTGGCCGAGCCTGCTGACGGCCCTGGTCGCGGGCCTGCAACAGCCCGGCGAACGCTGGCACGACTATGCCGATGTGGAGGTTTCCGGTCGCCCCCGGGTCTTTCGCCTTGCCCTGGTTCCCCTGGCGGCGGGGTCCTTCTCCGATCGGATTCTGACCATCGAGGATCTCACCGAGCGGGTGGAGATGCGCCGGCAGCTGGCGCGCATGGAACGCATGGCCTCCCTCGGGCGGCTTTCCGCCGGGATCGCCCATGAGGTGCGCAATCCCCTCACCGGTATCAGCCTGCTTCTCGACGACCTGCATGACCGCCTGCTGAACCGGCCGCCGGATCAGGAACTGATCAGGCGCGCCCTGAGCGAAATCGAACGGCTCGAAGGGCTGGTCAATGGTCTACTCGATTTCGCCGCGGCGCCGCAACCGCGACTGGAGCCGGCGAATATCGGCAGTCTCTTGCGGGAAACCCTCTTTCTCATCCGCAAGCCCTGCGAGCGCCAGGGCATCCGCCTGATCGAAGAGCTGCCCGAGGATCTGCCGACCTTTCCCCTTGATGCCCACAAGCTCAAGCAGGCCTTTCTCAACCTGTTCAACAACGCTCTCGACGCCATGCCTGACGGCGGGCGGCTCGATGTTCTCGCGAGTCGGAGCGCCGGTGAGGTGTGCATCGTGATTCGCGACAGCGGCGCGGGGATTCCCGCCGAGCAGTTGCCGCTGATTTTCGAGCCCTTCTATACCGGCAAGGGGAGCGGCACCGGCCTTGGGCTTTCCATTACCCAGAATATTCTCGCCGACCACGGTGGCCGCATCACGGTCGCGAGCACTCCCGGGGTCGGCAGCGAATTTACCCTTTTTCTGCCGATCCCCGAAGATAACGCGGGCTGATTTTTCTTCTGGCCAAAATTGGCCATTTTGCCGTTGCCTTCGCCAGGGTTCCCGGTTAAATTCCAGCTTTCCTTTTTACGGCTCCACCACGCGAGGGTGCATGGAAAGAATACTCATCGTCGACGACGAAGCCTTTATCCGCGAAAATCTCGAACGGATTCTCGCCGAGGACGGCTATTGCCCCCTCTCCGCCGCCGACGGGGATGAGGCGCTGCGCCAGGTGAGCGAGGCCGAGGTCGATCTGGTGCTGCTCGATCTCAATCTCGGCCCTCGCAGCGGCCTGGAGGTGCTGGCCGCCCTGCGCGACATCGATCCCGAGCTGCTGGTCATTATCATCACCGGCTACGGGACCGTGGAGAGCGCCGTCGAAGCGCTGAAAATGGGGGCGTATGACTACATAAAAAAACCCTTCAAGGCCGACGCCATCCGCCTGATCGTCAAGCTGGCGCTGGAGACCCGCAGCCTGCGCCGTGAGGTGCGCCATCTGCGGCGGGAGAGCAAGGCCCCGCCCGCCGATCTGGAAATGATCGGGACGAGTCCGGCGATGATGCAGGTCTATCATCAGGTGCGGGAGGTGGCCAAGCACGAGACCGCCACCGTGCTCATCACCGGCGAAAGCGGCACCGGCAAGGAACTGGTGGCGCGGGCCGTGCACGATCTTTCCCGGCGCAAGGAACGCCCCTTCGTCGAGATCAACTGCGGCTCGCTTCCCTTCAATCTTCTCGAAACCGAGCTCTTCGGCCACGAACGCGGCGCCTTCA
>DIVU01000309.1 GCA_002423365.1 Desulfuromonadaceae bacterium UBA6124
CAATTATTAACCGGACAGTAGTGATCTTTTTCATATTATTCTCCCTGTTTCTGTCGTTGTTGAGTTAGTCAGTCGGTCAGTCATGATCGGCTCCAGTCCAATCGTATAAAATCTCTCGAAATATCTCCTTTCGCATCACCGACATCGGCAATGTCCGTTCATTTCGCTCAAGAATTCACGGATAAAAGGCGAGACCGCCCAATTAGGCGATCCCGCCAAACATCACTTCCAATTATTTGAAAAAGACCAGTCCGCCAGCCCCGTCGCCGAGGTAGATGCGGCCGTTGCTGATGGCCACGTCGGAGCATTCGGCGGCGGTGTCGACGCGGTCGACCAGCATTGGCTGCGCCGGATCGGTAAAGTCGAGCTTGACCAGACCCGCCGCGCCGAAGGCGATGTAGAGATTGAGCCGGCCGTCCTGCACCGTGTATTTCAGGCGCGTCGCGGCGCCGTCCACGTCTTCGTTGCCGGGGACTTCCTGCAATTTGAAGCGCCCGAGGGCAATCGGCCGATAGTCGTAGCTGACCACGCCGCGATTGGTCTTCTTGAAGAGGACGGTGGGATCGACCCCGTCGGGCACCTCGGCGATAAGGTCGCTCATGGCGTAGCAGACCACGCCGAAGCTGTCGTAGGCGAAATAGGCCCTGTCGCCGATGACCTCGACGTCGCTGGCCTTGCCATCGGCGCTGCCGACGTCGCCATCCTCGTACTTGATCGGCTGGAAGACCTTGATGGTGCGCATGGCGCGAACGTCGGTGACGTCGGCCACGCCGACGCCGTAGGGGCCGGCGGCGATGACGGCGTAACGCCGGCCGGTAGCCGGGTCGGTCCACAGCTCGACGCCGTGGGCGGTGCCGAAGAGGGGCTGCTCCTTGACCGTGCCGAGGTTGGCGACAATGAAGCCGCTGCCTTCCACGGTGGGATCCTTGCTCACGTCGTAGACGGTAAGGCCGTTACCGCCATCGGCGACAAAGGCCAGACTACCCGCGAATTCCACGTCATAGGCGTGGTCCTGGAAGTTGAGTTCCTCAATGTTGGCGACTTCGTTGTTGTGTTCGTAAATGTCCTGAAGGGACAGCTTGAGCAGCAGCGGCGCGCCAACCGCCCCCTGTCCCGCTTCGATTCCATCCACCCGAACCCGGCGCAAGCCGTTGCGGGCACAGAGGGACCAAGCATTCTCGCCGCTAGGGTCGATAACGCTGCGTACCGTGTGCGACGGCGGGTAGATCGTTTCCCCGGCGACGGTCACCGGATACTCGTCCTGCACGGTGTTGCCGACCAGATGCACGGCGTCGGTGGGATAGCCCACATCGTCGGTGATCTTCCAGGCGCTCACCCCGTGCGGGCCGTCGGAAACGTAGAGGTAATCGGCGCTGGCCGCGACCCCCGAGGTGTGGCCGATGGAAATGGTTTCGGTCGGGCTGCCGTCGGGCGCGGCGCCGATTTCATCCGTCGGCGGGAAGTATCCGGCAAGGGTGTAGCGCGCCGACATACTTGATGCTTGCAGATTGTAAAGGTCGACAAAAACGAAGCCCCCGGCGCCGGAGCATTCGAGGACATCGACCGCGCCGGCGGCGTCCAGAGTGATGTTATCCATCAGCGCCAGGGTATTGCCGTGGCCGTTGAGCTCGCTGGTCGCCAGCAGGCAGGGGTTCTGGAAGAACGCCGTCGGCAACGATTCGTTATCCAGCGGATCGTTGGGGGCCATGTCGAAGGAGGTGATGTATTCGTTGTCCGGCACATGATCGCCTAGGATGCCGTTGGTGTCGTTGTTGTAGGGGGCATTGGCGCCGCGCCAGCTTTCGGGATGAGCGGCCTGCCCGAGCAGCACCAGCCCGGCGAAATGATCGGTCAGGTAGACGGTATCGCCCTGCGCCCGCACGGCCCGGACCCCCGATTCCTTGAGCATCCCGGCGCCCTCATAGGGGAGCAGCGACGCCGGCTGCGACCCGGTGTCCTCGGGACCGTTGGCCGGCACCGCCGGGAAGTAGCCGATATAATTCCCTTGCAGGGTTCGCGTTGGGGTCGCCTCCGCGAAACCGGTGACGTCCACCGCCACCACTCCACCGAGGGAATAAGCGACATAGGCGATGGTCCGGTTGTTCTGCAAGGCGACGTCCACGTCGAGGGCCTGGTAGAACCAGCGGGCCTCCCGCTCCAGGTCGGCCCAGGGATGGAGCAGCTCGACACTTTTGGTTTTGCCCTTGCTGGAGTTGCGGATCTCATAGTTGACCTGACGGTAATCGGGCATGCCGGTCACGGCGTCGAGGTAAGGTTCGCCGGTGCGGGCGTCCCGGGCCACGGCGTCGCGCACGATCATCCCGCCGAAGTAGTCTTCGCCGCGCTGGTCGTCCAGATAGTAGTTGTAGCGGCCGACCATCTCCAGGGTTTCGGGATCGAAAATCCCCAGACCGAGAACATCGAGCGGCACAAAGAGGCGGTTGCCGTAAATTTTGATGGCCTGCGCACCCCCCCAGGGACGCTCGCCGGCGTATTGCACGGTGGCCTTTTCCCGCTCGATGAGCAGGGTGCCGTCGGCCTCCCGCGCATTGTTGAAGAGATTGCTCAGCGCGGTCTTGTGGATGCCGTAATCGGCGTCGGCAAGAAAGAGAGCGGTGCCGTCGGTGGCCAGGGCAACGATCGGCGCCTTGACGCTTTCGATGAGATTGCCGTAGAGGATCGAGCCCCCGCCTTCGGCATAGGTGACGTTTTCCAGCCGGTAGTTGACCGGAGCGACGTTGAGCATCGTCATGGCGGCCGGGTCATTGATGTCGACCAGCGCCACGCCGGCGCCGCCGAGAGCGGCCAGGGCGTAATTGCCGCCGTTGTAGGCGAAGGTCGCCAGATCCTGAATGAATCCGGGCAGGACGATCTGTTGGGTCGGCTGCGCGTTCAGGCCCACGGGGGTCGCCTTGAGGGCGGTGCCGACGTTGAACAGGGCCCACTCGGCGCCGTTATGGGTGAAGCGCGCGACCGCCGTGCTCGATCCGCCGACCTGCACATGCTCCCCCAGCATCGGGGTCATGTCGAGGGGTTCGACGGGAACGGTCAGGTCGCGACTGACTTCGGCGCCGGCGGCGTCGGTCAGGGTCAGGCGAAAGACCAGCTCGCACTCGGCGGCGACTTCAAGGGCGCTGACATCGACCCGGGCGCTTGTTTCCGAAAGGGCGGTCAGGGGGACTTTCGGCCCACCGACCTGACTCCAGGCGATGGCTTGGGGAATGCCGGAAACGACCGCGTCCAAGGACACCGGCAGACTTTCCTGCTCGACAACCCGACCCGGAGCGGCATTCAAACTGAGGATGGCCACATCGGCGGCCACCGCCCCGCAGGGTAGGAACAGAGGAACGATCAACGCTCCGAACAACAACCGATAAAAAGCACGATGTTTTTTCATTTACGCCTCCTTCTTCATGGTTGACTCCCCCCCGGAAGGATGGACTCCGTATGGCTAAAGCGCGGCAAACGGCGGTCAGGTGCACCCTGGTGGCAGCCTCCGTTTCCCCTTCCCGGGTTTCCCGTGCCAAACCCCATTGTTCGACCGGGATTCTTCTTAAAAACAACAACAGGTAATTTTTGCGACTTCGCTCAAAGCTGCTACGGTCGCATTTCGCACCTCCTTTCTCCGGAGTTCTCCGGCTCCACAGGAGAGAATCGTCCTCCCGACGCGCCGCGAGGAGTGCGATCCGGGGATTCCCCCTGCATCGTCACTCCTCGCCTGTGTTTACGATTTTCTCAAGGTTGGGCGGATTTTTCCGCTCCGTTCCCTCTTACTTGAAGAGCACCAGCCCGCCACCGTGGTCGGCGACATAAAGCCGGCCATTGGCGATTGTGGCTCCGACGCATTCAGCGGCGGTGTTCTTTATTTCGACGAACAGCGGGGCACTCGGGTCGGTGTAGTCGATCTTCACCAGCCCGGCTTCGCCGAAGGCCACATACTGCATCAGTTTGCCGCCGACTTCGGTGTAGGCCATCTTCACCGCGCCGCCGGAAACCTCTTCGTAACCCGGAACGTCCTGCAACTTGAAGCGTCCGAGGAAAACGGGACGGTGGTCGTAGATGACCGTTCCATCCAGGGATTTCTTGAAGAGTTCGGTAGGATCGACGCCGTCGGGCACCGCCGCGATCAGGTCGCTCAGGGCGTAGCAGAGGACGCCGAAGCTGTCGTAAGTGAAGTAGGCCTTGTCGCCAATGACTTCCACATCGATGGCTTGGCCGTCGGCCGAGCCGAGGTCGCCGTTTTCGTACTTGATCGGTTCAAAGACCTTGACGATGCGCATGTTGCCAACATCGGTGACATCGACCACGCCGACACCGTAGGGACCGCAGGCCAGGACCGCGTAGCGTTTGCCGCTGGCGGCATCGGTCCAGAGCTCGATACCGGAGGCGGTGCCGAGCAGCGGCATGCCGATACTGGCCCCGATGTTGCCGACGAAGAAGCCGCTCGCAGCCTGGGTCGGATCCTTGGTGACATCGTAAATGGTGAGCCCGTTGGTCCCGTCGGCCACATA
>DIVU01000090.1 GCA_002423365.1 Desulfuromonadaceae bacterium UBA6124
ACGCCATCGAGTGCGGCATCGTCAAACTCCCCCGTGTCCCGGTGGCCGACAATATCCCCGGTGAAGAGATGCCGATGTTCCGCAACCTCTGGGAACATATCGGCAAAAAAATGCCGAAGAAAGGGCGCGGCCAGGGGGACACCCTCAATCCGCTCGACTTGCCGCCGCAACTGCAAACCGCCCTCCAGGCCCTCTACGGCCATTACGAAAAAACCTTTGAGCTGTGGCAGCAGGAAGGGATCAACGTTCCGCCCTGCTTCATCGTCGTCTGCAACAATACCGCGACCTCGAAGCTGGTCTATGACTACATCTCCGGTTTCGAGCGGCAGAACAAGGACGGTTCCAGCCAGCTGGAATTCGGACGACTACCGCTGTTCCGCAATACCGATGAACACGGCAATCCTCTTGCGCGTCCGAACACACTCCTGATCGATAGCGAACAACTCGAATCCGGTGAGGCGCTGGATGCCAACTTCCGCGAGATGGCCGCCTTCGAGATCGACCGCTTTCGGCGCGAAATCATCGAGCGCACCGGCGATCTTCGTCAGGCCGACAACATTACCGATCAGGACCTGCTGCGCGAGGTCATGAATACCGTCGGCAAGCACGGTCGCCTCGGTGGCTCGATCCGCTGCGTGGTCTCGGTCTCCATGCTGACCGAAGGCTGGGACGCCAACACCGTCACCCACGTCCTCGGGGTGCGGGCCTTCGGCACCCAGCTCCTCTGTGAGCAGGTTATCGGCCGCGCCTTGCGGCGCCAGTCTTATGAGCTGAATGAAGAGGGGCTCTTCAATACCGAGTATGCCGATGTGCTGGGGATTCCCTTCGACTTTACTGCCAAGCCGGTGGTCTCGCCGCCACAGCCGCCGCGTGAAACCATCCAGGTAAAGGCGGTCCGCCCCGAACGGGATGCGCTGGAAATCAGATTCCCCCGGGTCGCCGGTTACCGCACCGAACTCCCCGAGACCCGCCTGGCGGCCGACTTCAATGACGAGTCGTCGCTGGTGCTGACCCCCGATCTTGTCGGTGCCACCGAAACCCGCAACTCGGGGATCATCGGTGCGCCGATCGACCTCAATCTGGTGCATACCGGCGATGTCCGTCCCTCCCAGATCGTCTATGAGCTGACCTCGCATCTGGTGCTGACCAAGTGGCGCGATGGCGATGGCGAACCGCAGTTGAACCTGTTCGGCCAGCTCAAGCGCATCGCCCGCCAGTGGCTCGACGGTTACCTGGAGTGCCGGGGCGGCACCTACCCCGCCCAGCTCAAGTACAAGACCCTGGCGGATCTGGCCTGCGACAAGATCACCGCCGCCATTACCCGCCACCATGCCGGTGAGAGTCCGATCAAGGCTGTGCTCGACCCCTACAACCCGGTCGGCTCGACCTGCCACGTCAATTTCAATACCTCCAAGAAGGACCGCTGGGAAACCGATTCTCGTCGGTGCCATATCAACTGGGTCATTCTCGACAGCGATTGGGAATCCGAGTTCTGTCGCGTCGCCGAAGGGCATCCGAAGGTCAAGGCCTATGTCAAGAACCACAGCCTGGGGCTGGAAGTGCCCTATCGCTATGGCTCCGAAACCCGCAAGTACCTGCCCGATTTCATCGTCCAGATCGATGATGGCAAGGGCGAGGACGATCTGCTGCACCTGATCGTCGAGATCAAAGGGTATCGGCGCGAGGACGCCAAAGAGAAGAAGTCGACCATGGAGACCTACTGGGTGCCGGGGGTCAACAACCTGGGGAACTATGGCCGCTGGGCCTTCGCCGAATTTTGCGAGGTTTATCAGATTGAGTCGGATTTTGAGACCAGGGTCGAAGCCGAGTTTCAGCGCATGCTCGCCGCTTATCTGCCGGGAGGCACAGCGTGAATCTCAGAATTCAGGATATGAAATGCTGCTTTTCTATCGATGTCGCAGATGATATGTATAAAAAATATTGTTTTTGTATACATATCAACCGAAGGGGATGGCCGGTATGACCAGAATTCCGCCCTTAACAGAGCTCTCGCCCGACCGGTTTGAGACCGCCGCTATTCTGAAAAAACTGACTCTGGCCAGCCGCAAACTGGCTGAGCTCAAGGGGGTTGCGGCCTCGATTCCCAACCAGGGCATTCTCATCAATACTCTCGGTATGCAGGAGGCCAAGGACAGTTCGGCCATCGAAAACATCGTCACCACCCATGATGAACTTTTTCAGGATGATCTCTTCCCCGAACACCTTGCTAATCCTGCGGCCAAAGAGGTGTTGCGTTATCGCCAGGCCTTGCGGGTCGGCTTTGACCGGGTGAGCCAGAGTGGGCTGCTTACCGCCAGACACATCATTGAAATTCAGGCCGAACTGGAGCAGAACAGTGCCGGATTCCGCAAGCTGCCCGGCACCGCATTGAAAAATGGCGCAGGTGAAACCATCTACACCCCGCCCCAGAATCCTGAAACCATCATTGAGCTGATGCGCGACCTGGAGCGTTTTATTAATGATGACAGCGTGACTTTTGCCGCCGATCCGCTGATCAAAATGGCCCTGATTCATCATCAGTTTGAAAGCATCCACCCGTTTTATGATGGGAACGGCCGCACCGGACGGATTCTCAACGTGCTTTACCTGGTCAAAGAGGAGCTGCTGGAAATCCCCGTTCTATACCTCAGCCGCTATATTGTCCGTACAAAATCTGACTATTACCGGCTGCTGCAGAGTGTACGCGAAAACGACCGTTGGGAGGATTGGGTTCTTTACATGTTGACGGCCATCGAAATGACGGCCGCAGACACCATTGAAACCATTCAGGCCATTCGGGTTGCCCTGTTCGACATGAAGCACCGCATTCGGGCGCAGTACAAATTTTACAGCCAGGATCTCATCAACAATCTCTTTACCCATCCGTACACCAAAATCGAGTATATCGAACACGACCTGAAGGTCTCGCGCCTGACCGCGACCAAATATCTTGACGCACTGACCGCCGGCGGTTTTCTGCAGAAGGTGAAAAAGGGTCGCAGCAACTATTACATCAATCGCGCATTGAACGCGATTCTGACCCGAGATTCGATGCAGGAAGGTGCCTGATCATGGCCAAAAACCCGACAATGAAATCCGTTGAATCGCTCAACCACGCTGAGGCGACGCGCAAAAACATCCCCACCGCCGAGCATCAGTCGATTATGCACGAAGCGGACAAGACGCCGATCCGGGTCGCCTACGAGCGCCGCAACCGCGATCTTGATCCACAACTGGTCTGGCGCGGCAAGGATGAGCAGGACTGGTCCGACCTGGTGGTGCAGGCGCCGCCGCTCTATATCCAGGAGAAGGTCCACCCCAAGGTGCTGATCGACGACCTGCTGCGCCGCACCAAGATTGAGACCAAAGCCGACGCGGCGCAGTTCGACCTGTTTGCCGATTTCAATGGATTGCCGAACGAAGCGGCCAAGACCGAGTTTTATCAGCACGATGCCCATTGGGCCAACCGGATGATTCTGGGCGACAGCTTGCAGGTGATGGCGTCGCTGGCCGAGCGCGAGGGGTTGCGCGGCAAGGTGCAGTGCATCTACTTCGACCCGCCCTACGGCATCAAGTTCAACTCCAACTTTCAGTGGTCCACCACCAGCCGCGATGTCAAGGATGGCAAGGTGGATCACATTACCCGCGAGCCGGAGCAGGTGAAGGCGTTTCGCGATACCTGGCGCGACGGGATTCATTCGTATCTGACCTATTTGCGGGATCGGTTGACCGTGGCGCGGGATTTGTTGACCGATTCGGGGTCGATCTTTGTGCAGATCGGGGATGAGAATGTGCACCGGGTGCGGGCGGTGATGGATGAGGTTTTTGGGGATGGAAATTTTGTTGTAGGACTAATCGTTCAGAAAACTGGTAGCCAATACGGGGACTTTGTCCAGAGTAACAACGATACGATCTTGTGGTTCACAAAAAATAAGCAGCAAGCAGCAAGTAAGTTTAGACCTCTTTTTTTGGATCGTGAGGGAAGCGAATCGAGTTTAAGTTCAATCGAACGTGACGATTTTGGTGCCTACCCGCTTACCTCAGACGGATTTCGAGACACGACGACCTGCGAATTTGAATTTGAAAATGCGACTTTTTACCCCGGCAAACTTGCTCACTGGAAGGTGACAACGGAAGGTCTGCACAGAGTTGGGCGTGCTGGCCGCATTATCCGGCAGCGAACACAGATTCGGCTAAAGTATTTCTTTGATGACTACCCTGTTACTCGGCTTGGTTGTAGCTGGAATGATGTCGGCGGCGCAACCGGCAAAATGTATGTCGTTGAAACGACTCCGAAAGCAATTCAACGCTGCATCCTCATGGCCACCGACCCCGGCGACCTTGTCCTTGACCCCACCTGCGGTTCCGGAACCACCGCCTACGTTGCTGAACAATGGGGCCGCCGCTGGATCACCATCGACACCTCCCNNTGGCCCGTGCCCGCATCATGGGCGCTCGCTATTCCTACTATCTGCTCGCCGATAGCAAGGAAGGTCAGCAGAAAGAAGCCGAGGTCACACGATCAGTGCCGTCCAGTCAAGCGACGAACGGCAATATCCGCCACGGCTTCGTTTACGAACGGGTGCCGCACATCACCCTGAAATCCATCGCCAACAATACCGAGATTGATGTCATTTGGGACAGATTTCAGGAGACGCTGGAGCCGTTGCGCGAACAGCTCAACCATAGCCTGATTAAAAACTGGCAGGAATGGGAAATCCCCCGCGAGGCGGACGCTAAGTGGTCTGACGCGGCCCAAAAGCTGCACGCTGACTGGTGGAGTTCGCGCATCGCCCGGCAGAAGGAAATCGACGCATCGATTGCCGCCAAGGCCGAACATGAATACCTCTACGACAAACCCTACGAGGACAAAAAGAAGGTCCGCGTTGCTGGGCCATTTACGGTGGAAAGCCTCTCGCCGCATCGGGTTTTGACCGTCGGTGCGGATGACGAGCTGATTGATACGGTGGCCGAGACCAAAGACGGGTATGGGCAGGAGCGGGATTTTGTCCAGATGATCCTGGAAAACATGAAAACCGCCGGTGTGCAGCAGGCCC
>DIVU01000296.1:0-19301 GCA_002423365.1 Desulfuromonadaceae bacterium UBA6124
TGAAACCCGACCTGCTGGTGGCGACCGGGGATATCGCCGACGCCCGCCTCGACCATCTCGATGGGCTGGCCGATATTTTCCAGAGGCTGAACCCACCCTTGGGGAAGTTCGCCGTCACCGGCAACCACGAGTATTACGCCGGCCTCGACCAGGCTCTGGATTTTCTCGAAGAGAGCGGCTTCACCCTGCTACGCAACCGGGCGACGCGGGTCGGCCCCCTGATACTGGTTGGGGTCGACGATCCGGCGGGCGGACATAGCGTCGACGAGGCGACCCTGGTCGATCCAGCCGATCGCTGTTATTTTACCCTGCTGCTCAAACACCGCCCCCTGGTCAGCCCCGGCGAGGAAGTCTTCGACCTGCAGCTCTCGGGGCACGCCCATCGCGGCCAGATCGTCCCCTTCAATTTCGTGACTGCCCTCGAATACCCGCTGCAGAACGGCCTTTACCGCCTGGCCACCGGCGCGCTCCTCTATGCCAGCCGCGGCACCGGCACCTGGGGACCGCCGATCCGGGTTTTTTCCCCGCCGGAAATCACCCTGATCGAACTGATTCCCCGTCGCGCTCCGCAACCCTGACCCAGGCCAGAGAAAACATTCGATGCCCCAGCCACGCTCACTCCCCTGGCTCGACCAGCTGACGCGCTTCCGCCAGGCCCTCAACCCCCATCCGCCGCAGCCGAAGGTGGAGCCGGCGCGGGGACATGCGGCGGTGGCCCTTATTCTCCGGGCCGGCACCCAGGACGCGGAAATCCTCTACATCGAACGGGCCGCCCACCCCCGCGACCCCTGGTCCGGCAATATCGCCTTTCCCGGAGGGAGGATCGATCCGACAGATGGTGGCATCCGTCAGGCGGCAGAACGGGAAACGCGCGAGGAGCTCGGCCTGGATCTGAGTGGCGCCCACTATCTGGGGGCGCTCGACGACATCGTCGGCGTCCACTTGCCGGTCCGGGTCTCCTGCTGCGTCTACGGACTGCCCGAGGGGGAACCCACGTGGCTGCGCCGCAATCATGAAGTCAGCGACTACTTCTACATGCCGCTCGGCGAGTTTCGCGCCCCCGGACGACACATCATCGCCCGCATCGACTGGAACCAAGCCCTGCGCGAAACCCCGGCGCTGGTCCTGCTCCCCCCCGACCGCCCCCTACTCTGGGGGATCACCTATCGCCTCACCACCCAGTTCCTCGACCGTATCGGCCGCCCCCTTCCCCCACTGACCGACCTTTCCGCCGAATAAAAAAGAAAGGCCGACCCGGCATCACCGGATCGGCCTCGATCATCAGGAAACTAATGGCTGATCATTCCTCATCTGCCTCGGCGGCCGTAGCGGCCTTGCCGGAACGTGCCGCCTTGGCGCGCGGCAGGGTGAAATGAAAAACCGTCCCCTTCCCCTCATCGCTGCGCACCTTGAGCTTACCACCGCCGCGTCGAACCAGTTCGTGGGCCAGCAATAATCCCAGGCCACTCCCCGCCTCGCCGGAGGTTCCCGACTTGGAGAGCCGCGTCCCCATGTGGAAGAGGCTCTTAACCTCGCGGCGGGACATGCCGACGCCACGGTCGACAACGCTCACCCTGACCTTGCCACCACGCCCTTTGGCGCCGACCTCAATGGAACTTCCGGGATGGGAAAACTTGATCGCGTTGCTGAGCAGATTGCGCAGCACCGAATGTACCGCCGTCTCGTCGACCGTCACCATCATCCCTTCGGGAATATTGTTGCCGATGACGATCTGCTTGCGGGTCGCGGACAGACCGACCTGCTCGATGACCGTCTCGACCAGGGACCTCAGCTCCTGACGGCGAAAGGGGATATTGCCGCTTTCCAGCTGCACCTCGGCCCAGCAGAGGAGATTTTCCAGCAGATCGTGAGCCTTGTCCGCCGCCTCGAAAATCCCGGCGCTGAGGGCGCGCCGATCTTCCTCGGAGAGCTCCGCGAAATTCTTGCGCAGCAGCTCGGCATTGCCGATCAGGTTAGTGAAGGGGCTGCGCAGATCGTGGGCGATCACGCCGAAGAGTCGGGCCTTTTCCGTATCCGCCCGTTGCAGACGCAGAGCCAGCGAGGCCGAAATGAACATGACCACAACGGCGAAGAGCAGAACGAGCGCGGTCTCGAACCAGCTTTCGAGATAGTTCACCGGTGTCGCCTGAGCGCCAAAGAGCTTGTGGGGCAGATCGAAACCTTCATCCAGCCACAGAAAGAGAATGATCAGTGTGAAGCCGATCGCCTCGACCAGCAGTATTTTTTTTGGACAACTGAGTTTTGCCATGCATGCCTCCCCGGCGGATACCTCCCATGTCTCATCGAAAGGGCTTCGGCCCGATGCCGATTAAACAAAACTGCCAGACAAAAAGCAATCTTAAAGTCCTCCCACCGATGGCGCGGCCTTGCTCCTTGATGGGCGCATCCGGTCTGATGACGCACCACTGTCGGCTTTTTGGCGCGCGAGCCAAAAAATGTCGCCGAAGCGCATGCAGCAGCGGCGGTTCGGACTCGCCCCATCCCGGGAGTTTACGCCATCTATTGGACAGCCCACCGGGGCTGTTGGCACATGCACGGGCTCAGACATAACTGGCAGGATACTTGCAAAAAGAAGAGGAGCTTTTTGTTTTTAAACAACCGTTTTAAACAACCGAGATCCTCGACCGGACATCTTGACTTATTTGGGAGTTTGTAATCATGGCCAAAATCCTCGTTGCCGACGACAGCGCTACGGAAGTAACTTTTCTGCGGGAAATCCTCAAGGACACCAATCATGAGATCTTGATCGCGAACAACGGCCTCGAAGCGGAAAAGATCGCGCGCACAACCCCGGTCGACCTGATCATCCTCGATGTCGTCATGCCGGAGAAAAACGGGTTTCAGGTCTGCCGCGCGCTGAAAAAGGATCCAAAATTTTCCCATATCCCGATCATCATCACTACGTCCAAATCCGGCGAAAGCGACAAGTTCTGGGGAATGAAGCAGGGGGCCGACGAATACATCACCAAGCCCTTCGAACCGGTCGACATTCTCCTGGCGGTCAAGAAACATCTAGGGGGGACCAAGTGAATGCATTCGTAGCGGTGCTCAGCAAATACCTCGGAAGCAACGAAACGGGACAACTGGTCGTGCAATTCGCCGAGGTTGAAAACCTCTGCAAGATCAGTATCGAACAGGGGCAGGCGGTCTATCTTTCCATCGGCAACATGATGCCGGAGGAAACCCTGGAATTTATCGCCGGCAAGACCCCGAGCAAGGCCAAATTCATTCCCGGCGTCACCGCCCGGAAGAAGCTGGCGGCTCCGATCAACGACAAGCTTCTGGCCCTGGCCGGCGGTCCCGTCACCCAGGAGGCCATCGGGGCCGCCCCCCCCCTTCCGGCCGTCGTCGTATCGGGCTCGGGCAATGCGCCGCCGGAAAAGATCACCCGGGTGATCGAGGATTTCATCGACATTGTCGGCCCGCTGGGAACCGTGCTGGCCCGCAAGATCCTGGAAAAAATTGGCGCCGGCTCCGACAAGGAGATGCCGGTCCAGCTCTACGCGGCCTTCCTGAGCATGCTGCATACGGAGATTCCCGCGGACCAGCAAGAGGAATTTCTCCGCCGCCACCAGAACTGATGCCGGGATCGCATCCCGTTCACCACTCCCGAAACACTTCAAGGAGGGCAGCCCATGCTCCGTAATATGACGATCCGCAAAAGGATCCTGACCATTCTCACCATTGTCTACCTCATTTCCATGGTTCTGGCCGTTGGCGGCGGCTATTACGTGCTGCGCCAGGACACCATTCGCGAGGCGGAAGAGAAGACCCAGCTCTTTTCCGCTGCCATGAGCGCCTCCCAGCAGTACCTGGCTTCCCAGATCCGGCCGAAAATCCTCGAACGGCTGCCGGACATCTATTTTCCCGAAGGAACTGTCGGCATTGTCATGCTCACCGAAGTGTCCAAGATGATCCAGGAAAACTACCCGGAATACATCTTCCGCATCGCTTCCCCCAACTCCCTCAACCCCGCCAACAATTCCGACCCCTTCGAAAGCAAGACTATCGACGCCTTCGACATGGGGGACAGCGATCAGTGGCGCGGTTTCGTGGAACGGGACGGCAAGGAATTCTATGCCATCGCCACGCCGATGATCGCCGCCGAGGGCTGCATCTGGTGTCACGACACTCCCGAACGCGCCCATCCGGACATGGTCTCCCGCTACGGCAAAACCTCGGGCTATGGCTATGTCGCCGGCGACGTGGTCGGCGGCCGCTTCATCTATGTTCCCGTCGAGGTCGCTCTCCAGCAGGCGCGCCTGAAGCTCGCCTACTTCAGCGGCGGTTTCAGCATCTTCTTCCTGCTGGCGCTTGTGGCCGTGGACCGGATCATCGTCAGAAGCGTCGTCAAACCGATTGAAAACATCGTCTCCGTCGCCGACGACATCAGCCGCGGCAAGATGGACCGGGAATTCGAGGTTCAGGGCAACGACGAAATCAAAACCCTGGTCGAAGCCTTCAAGCGCATGAAGGTCTCGCTGGCCAAGGCCATGGATATCCTGAGCCGTTAAACTCAGGCCTGCTTCCCGGGATAACGGATTTTCTGTAAAGGACGGATAGTCTCATGACACCCAAGGCCATCAAAATTCTGGTGGTGGACGACTCGCAAACCGTCCGCCGCCTTTCGGAGCTCATCCTCACCCAGGCGGGCTACACCGTCCATACCGCCGAGGATGGGGAACGGGGCCTGGAACTGGCGCGCCAGATTCATCCGGCGGCGATTCTGGTCGACTACGTCATGCCGAAGATGAACGGCCATGCCTTCTGCAAGGCCCTGCGTTCCGACGGCGCCATGAATGACATTCCGCTGATCCTCATCTCCTCTCAAGGGGAGACGGTCGGACAGTCCTTCGAGAAGGAATTCGGTGTTCTGCATTACTTCACCAAACCCTTCGAACCGGAAGATCTCATCAAGAAGCTTGCCGAGGTTCTTGCCGCTCAGCCATCACCAGCCCCGAGGGGGGAGGAAAGCCCGACCGCCGCCGGCGCCTCCCCCACGGAAGAGGTGCTTGACGCCTTCCAGGAGCGCTTCGACAAACTCATCCGGCAATATTTCCATCGGGACTTTCCGCTGCTGATCAAAAATATCTTTTCCGACACCCTTTACGAAACGGGGCTGGTCGCGAAAAAAACCCTGGTCTTTTCCGGCAACCTGGAGCGGATTCCCCTGCCCGATGTCATCAACTTCGCCTACAACTCCCGCCTCACCGGGCGGCTGACGGTCTTTTCCCGGGCGGTCTTTGGCGAAATCTTCATTGAGGACGGCAACTTTGTCTTCGCCGCCGCCAGCCGCAAAGGGGTCTCCCATCAGTTCCTCACCGACCTGCTCCGGGCCGACGGCCGTCTTCCGGAGGATCCGGCCGAACTGAACGCGCTGATGCGGGAAGCCCGCGAAGCCAACGTGCCCATTGGCCAACTCCTGGTGCAGAAGAACATCCTCACCGAAGACGAGTTGATGGGCTACCTGCGCCGTCATGCCCAGGACGCCTTCAGCGGCATTCTCGATGTCCGGGACGGCACCTTCTTCCTCGAAAACGAGCCGCTGCCCCTCAATTTGCAGGACATCAGCTTCCGCATCCCGCTCATCAGCGTGCTGATGGAAGGCCTGCGCCGGCAGGATGAAAAACAGCAGGCCGCCGTCGAATTCCGCGACGAAAGCGTGGTCTTCATGCGCCTCATCACCAACGAGGACGCTCTCGAATCGTACGATTTCAGCGAAAGCGAATTGCAGGTCTTTTCCGTCATCGATGGCCAAAAGACCTTGGAAGAGCTTATCGCCTTCACCCAGGTCGACCCCCTGGAAGTCAAGCGTATCTGCTACTCCCTCAAACAGGTCGGCTTGCTGCGCGTCAAAGAACACCGGGGACGTTAAGCCATGGGTGACATCGCCAGAAAACTGCTGCCGGTTTTTCTTGAAGAGACCGGCCAACGCCTCGCCCTCGTGAACCGGGCCCTGGCTGCTGAAGACTGCGGGGATCAGGGGATCAAGGAAGCCTATCGCGCCGCCCACACCATCAAGGGGACCGCCGCGCTGGTCAAACTGCCGACCGTGCGGGATATTTCCGACCAGATGGAAGAACTGCTGACGGCGCTGTTGCGACAACGGCGTACCGCCCCGCCGCGAGTTCTGAACGCGCTGCGCGGCGCCCTCGGCCATCTTCAGCAGCAGGTGGAACAGGTTGCCGGTGGCAGCGCGGAAGATCCCCGGGCCGCCGAAGAAGTGCGAGCGCTCTTCGCCCCGTTCCGGCGCACCGCCCAGCCGGCCACGGCGCCGATTCCAGACCCGTCTCCGCCTCCCCGGAAAGATCCGGCCATTGATCCGCCGCTGACAGCGGAACCGCCGCCCCCCGGCCCGCCCGTGATCGAGGCGCCCCCAATCGCGGCGAAAGTCGAGATGACGGAATCCCTCGCACCTCTCCCCGAGGAAGAAACGGAACCGGCACCGACGTCCGTCGTCAACATCTGCTGCCAGTTCGATGTCTCCGGTAAAAGGTACTCCCTGCCCATGGCCGAGATGGTGGAAATCGGCTCCCTGTCCCGGGTTTTTCCCCTGCCCCTGGCTCCGACCTACATCCGCGGGTTGCTCAACCTGCGCGGACAGGTCATGCCGGTCGTCGACCTCGACCCGATCCAGGGAGTGCCCGTGCGCACCCTGGCCAACCGTCACTTGGTCATCGCCGAGCAGGGGGGGGATCGACTGGCCTTTCTCACCGACGGCATCCCCGCGCTGGCACCGGAATTCGCCGGCGAAACCATCAACCTGCGGGATTTCCTGCCTCGTTACGGAATCAGGGCGAACTGATGGGCACTCTTCCGCATGGCGCCATCACATTTTTCTTCGAAGAAGCCGACGAGCATTTCACCACGCTGGAAATGGGGCTGTTACGCATCGAGCAGTCGCCGTCGGCGGTGGCGGAAGTGATCGATGAAATGTTTCGTGCCGCCCACACCCTGAAAGGCTCGGCCGGGCTGGTCAAACTCACCACCATCAGCCAGATCGGCCATCGCCTGGAAGACTGCATGGAAGCGATTCGCGACGGCAAGGTGACGGTGAGCCGGCAGCGCATCGACTTCATGCTCTTCGCCCTCGACCGCATTCGTGAACTGACCCGACTGGCGATGGCCGGAGAAGCGGAACCGGAGGGGGTCCTCCCCCAGGTCGACAGCCTGCTGGCGGCCATCGAGCAGGCCCCGAAAGCGGAAGCCGCCGCCGAAGAGCAAGCGAAAGCGCCTGTGCCGACCCCTTCCGTGGAAGAGCGCCGCGCCGTCCAACCGGGCTTCGCCGGCCTCGAACGCCGGACGGTGCCCCGGGAAGAACCCGCGGGGGGAGCGCCCGCCGGGGTCATCCGTCTCGGCACCGACAAGCTCGAAACCATGATGAACCTGCTGGGGGAGATCACCGTCGCCAAAACCCACTTGGTGAACCAGCTCACGGTCATGCAGCGCATGAAGGAGGAAATCGAATTCGCCGGGCACCGCCTGCTGCGGGAGGTTGGCTCCTTCGCCGACCGCTACGCTTACGCCATGCCTGAACGGATCGCCCCCAGCGACAGCTTGGTCCATGATTTTGAAGAGCTTGAATTCGACCGTTACGACGAACTCAACCTCTTCTCCCGCAAGCTTCAGGAGATCACCAGCGACATCGGCGAAGGCCTGCGCGGCCTGAGCGGTTTTCTCGGCGGCTTCACCGGCGAAGTCGAAGGTCTCGACCGGATGGTCGTGACCATGAAGGAGCGCCTCTCCGACGCCCGCACCGTGCGCGTGGAGAGCCTCTTCCAACGCTTTACCCGGACCATCCGCGAACTCTCCCGGGAATCGGGAAAACCCTTGCAGCTGCTCGTCTTCGGTGGCGATACGGCGATCGACCGGGTGGTCTTCGACGGCCTCTACGATCCGTTGCTGCACATCGTGCGCAATAGTGTCGCCCATGGCTTTGAGCCCGCCGAAGAGCGCCTGCGCCGGGGCAAGCCGGAAGTCGGCAGCATCTGGATGAGCGCCCGACGCAAGGGCAACACCATCGAAATCGAAATCAAGGACGACGGCCGCGGCATCCAGCTCGACAAGGTCCGCCGCCGCGCCGTGGAAAAGGGCTTTATCGCTGCCGACGGGACGATCGACGACAGCGAACTGATGCTGATGATCTTCCGGCCCGGTTTCAGCACCGCGGAAACGACCGATGCCACCTCGGGGCGGGGGGTCGGCATGAACGTGGTCATGGATCGGCTGAGCGCCCTCAACGGCACCATCAACATCCTCAGCGACCCGGGGCACGGCACCTGCATCCGCCTCACCCTCCCGCTGTCGCTGATCATCATCAACGTCATCCAGTTTCGCTGCGGGAACCAGCCCTTCGTCATCCCGACCAACCTGGTGGAAGAGATTGTCCATCTCCCTCTCGCCGAAGATCCGCCCATCGAGTTGAACCACCGCGAGCTGACGATTCCCGTCATCCATCTGCAGAATGTTTTCCGGCTGCCGCCGGCCGCCGTTGAATCCGGGCAACCCCAGCAACGCTTCGCCATCGTCGTACAGGCCTCCGGCCAGAATCTGGCCCTCTTGGTCGATGCCATCATCAGCCAGGAAGATACCGTCATCAAGCCCTTCGGCCCCTTCCTGCAAGGGATGCCGCACCTGGCCGGTTCGAGTATTGCCGGTGACGGCTCCCTGCGCCTGGTGGTCAATCCGGCCCGACTCCTCGACCAGGAAACCCTCATCGGCACCGACGCCGCGCCGGTGGAGAGTCCGACGGTGAGCGAAGCTCCCCGGATTCTGGTGGTCGACGACTCTCTCAGCGTACGCAAATTCGCCACCATGGTTCTGCGCGCCCACGGCTTCGAAGTAGTGACCGCGACCCAGGGGCTGGAAGCCCTCGCCGAGCTGGAGAAAACCCCGGTCGACCTGATCCTCACCGACCTGGAAATGCCGGTCATGCACGGCTACGAACTGCTCGGCGAGCTCGGTCGGCGCAACCTGCTGGAACGCATCCCGACCCTGGTTCTTTCCTCGCGGGCCGGCCAGTCCCACCGCGACAAGGCCTTGGCCCTCGGTGCCCGCGACTACCTGGTCAAACCCTTTGAAGAGGAGAGTCTGGTAGCCACCGTCCGCCGCCATCTCGCCGGCGCCACCGTCCACTGAGTCTTCCCGGGGTTGTCCGGACATCCACGCACAAAAAACCGCCGGCNNGCCGGCGGTTTTTTGTGCGTGGATGAATCTTCAGGGGACAAGATGGATCAGCGCGACTCGGTCAGATCGAAGGATTCGCCGGGGGCGGCATCGAAGTCGATCAGCTCATCCTCATCCTCTTCTTCCACACCCGCGCCCTCTGCCAAGGTTTCAGCTTCGGCCGGTTCGAGCAGATCGACGACCGCGTGGTCAGCCATGATCTCTTCCAGATTCTCGTCTTCGCCTGGCAGCCGGAACTGAGCCAGGGCCGTGAGCAGGTTTTCCGACAGGGCGTTGAGACCTTCGGTGATATGCGCCGAATCCTTGACCATGACCCCGGTGGTCAAAGACAGGCTCGACACCGCCTCCATGAAGCCCACGGCCTCGTTGGTGAGGCTGCGCTGGTTTTCGGAAAGGAGAGTGATTTCCTCGACGACCGCCTTCGAACCGCCGATGGCCTTCTCGATCCGGGCGAAAGAATCCCCGGTATCCTTAGCCAGGCGGGTTTGTTCCTCGACCGTACGGGTCTCTTCTTCGAGGGCGGAAGTAACTTCACCGGCCTCGGTCTGAATCGCCTTAATGATCCCGCCGATCTGCTTGGTCGCCTCGGAGGATTTGTCGGCGAGCTTCTTGATTTCGTCGGAAATGACCAGAAAGCCCCGCCCCTGCTCCCCCGCCCGGGAGGCCTCGATGGAGGCGTTCATGGCCAGGATGGTGGTACGGGTGGCGATTTCGGAAATCAGCTCCGAGATGGTACCGACTTCGAGCAGCCGTTCGGAGAGAGATTTCATCTTTTTGTTGATCGCCTGCACGGTGACGCGGATCAGCTGCATGCCCTCGATGTTGCGGTTGACCAGCTCGTTCCCCTGTCCGGTCGCCTGGTCCACCCGCAGCGACGCCTCTTGGGCCAGGAGGGCCTTGTTGGCGATCTCCTGGGTGGCATCCGAGGTCTGGTTGACTGCTGCCGTCGCTTCCTGCACCTTCCCAGCCTGGGTCTCGGCGCCCGCTTCCATATCGCGGAAGATCCGTAGCAGGTTATGGGTTTCGCTACCGACCTCGACGGCACGCTGGCGGGTCTCGCTCATCAGTTCGCCGAGGCTCTCCACCATCAGGTTATAGGCGTCCGCGATCGAGCCGAAAGCGTCGGCGGTCACCGGCGCCTTGACTGTCAGGTCGCCGTCGGCCGCCTCGCTGACGACTTCGAGAAAGCCGATCAGGTTCTGCTCGGTTATCTGCCGTTCCTGGTCGGTCTGGACGTAGCGCTTGAGCTGGGCCATGGTCTCGTTGAAACTTTCAGCGACCGGAGCAAAAGCCCCGTCGTCGGCAACCTCCACCATCTCCCGCTCCCCCTTGCCGACGGCCTGAATACCGGCGGTCAGGCGTTGCAGAACGGCATCCAGACGGCGCGAAACGAGCAGCGCCATGCCGAGAGCGAGAAGCAGCGCGGCCGCCGCCGCTCCCGGCAGCGCCAGGTTCATGGTCGTGCGGAAGTTGGCGACCCGGGCCTGCTCTTCGGCCAAGGTTTCAAAAAGTTTTTCGCGAAAGCCGAGAGTGCCAACCTCCAGATCCTGAGCCTGCTCCTGATAGGCGCCATAGGCCTCGCCCGCCTCCAGAAAGGAACGACCGCCCAGCACTTCCTCCGCCAGGGGGGTGAGTCTTTGCAGCGCCTGGAGTTGTGCCGTCTCGATGCGTTTGAGAAACTGCCGACCATCCCGCGATCGATCCACGAAGCCGTAACTCCCCGTGTTTTGCGCTTCGCGGCCTTCCAGTGTTTGTAGTTCGACCAGCTTCCGACCGATTTCCTGATAGGTGTCGCGTAGTAACTCATGGCCGGCGACGGCCTGTTCGGAGGGGCTACCTTCTTTCCGGTCCAGCCCGGCAAGAAGGAAGAACTCTTTCTCAAAACGGCGGGCTGCGTTCACCTTGGTATTGACTTCATCGATCAGCGCCAGGCGGGGGACGATGCTCTCGGTGATCTCCCGCAGCGCGGCATTGGTGACGAAAAATGCATAATAGGCGATGCCGCCGCACGCCAGGAAGACCAAAGCCGAGAATAGGGTCAGTCCCAGGAGCTTGCCTCGTAAACTGCTGCCACGGTTGCGTGGGGTCGCCATCGGATATCCTCCCTGTATGTTGCAAAAATACCGAACCCGGACGTCAAGGTTTCGACTCGAATCGTGTGAACAGCCTTGTCGCAGCAATATCCAGGCCAAAACCACCAATAAATTCAAATAACCAGAACCATCCCCCAAGTCCGGAATCGCGTCCCCATCCCCCCCCTCTCCCTCGGGTCCCACATCGCGAGGCCCGCCGAGCCCAGGGAGACCGGGTCGGGGTCGGCTTCCGTGAAATCGCGGCATTCATGCAGTACCTTGGCCGAACTCACCGTGCTCGCGGTTCCCGACGCGCCCGCCTCTTGACACCACGTGACCATTTCCAGCGGGCGCCTGGGGGGAAAACCCCGCGGAACAGCCCCTGGCAAGAATGCGGCACAATTTTTGCTTTAAATCAAAGCCATAGCTTGCCGATGTTCTTCATTTTTCGCAAAAGGAGTCCCCAAATGGCCCGTTCCCTCCGCATTGCCTTCCTCCCCCTCCTTCTTCTCTCTCTCGCCCTGGGCACGGCCGGGGCCGCGGTCAACGTCAAAGTCGGCAAAGAAGTTTTCCAGAACAACTGCAGGACCTGCCATACCGCATCCGGCGAGGGGGGGAATCTGAGCCCCGCCGAGAAGACCCGGGCCCAATGGCGGCGCTTCTTCAAAAAGAGCGAGCACCCCGGACAGCCCGGTATATTCAAGCAGCTGAGCGAGGAGGACACGAAGAGCCTGCGCCTTTTCCTCGACCATAACGCCGCCGACGCGGACCACGCGGAGACCTGCGGCTAAGACAATCGGGCCTTCTCGATAAACCAAGGGCGGGATGATCTTCGGATCGTCCCGCCCTTGGTTTTTCAATCGCCACTATTAGCACCTTCGGACTGCGCCTGCTCGCGCAACGCGGCATAGAGGCGGCGGGCCAGCTCCTCGGGAAATCCCGGCACGGCAATCAGCGCATCGAGCGAGGCCTCTCGTAGGCGCCGGAGACTGCCGAAGTGCTTGAGCAGCAGCTTGCGCCGCGCCGGCCCGATGCCGGGCAACGCTTCGAGCACCGAACCGAGCAGTGCCTTGCCGCGCCGCTTGCGATGCTGCGAAAGGGCGAAACGATGGGCCTCGTCGCGCAGGCGTTCGAGCATGAAGAGTTCGGGGGAACCGGCCGGGAACCGCACCGGATTCTTGCGCCCGGGGAGAAAGAAGCGCTCTTCGCTGCGCTCGACGACCTTGCCCCGGACATTGGCGAGCACCCGGCTTTTAGCGATGCCGGCACAGTCGATCCGCTCGCCCAATTCCAGTTCGGCGAGGATCGCGGTCAAGACCCCGAGCTGCCCCTTGCCACCGTCGATGAGAATGAAGTCGGGCAGGGACTCTTCACACAGTCCCCGACTCAGCCGGCGCCGCAACACCTCGGCGAGGGCGGCGTAGTCGTCGCTGCCCTCCACCGAGCGGATATGATATTGGCGATAGTTCCCCGGCGCCGGTTCGCCGTCGAGCGACACCACCTGGCTACCGACGCTGTAACTCCCCTGCACGTTGGAGATGTCGTAACATTCCATGCATCGCGGAAAACGGCGCAGCTGCAGAGCGCGTTGAATGCCCTCCAGCACCGCCTCCCGCGCTTCCCGGCGGCTCCCCCGCTCACGGAAGGATTCTTGCGCGTTGCGCTCGGCCAGGGCCACCAGCTCCCGCCGCGCCCCCCGCCGAGGCGCCAGCACCTCGACCTTGCGACCCTTGCGTTCGCTCAGCCACTCGGCAAGAAGCTCCACCCCTTCCGGCAGGCGCGGCAGCAGCACCTGATCGGGGATGACAACCTCGCGTCCATAATATTCCTGGAGAAAAGCGCCGAGCAGCTCATCCTCATCGAACTTCCAATCAATGGCGTAGACCCGCCGGGCAAGGAGCTGCCCTTGGCGCACGAAGAGCAGGGCCACTTCCACTTCCCCCCCTTGCCGGTGCCAGCCGAGGACATCCTGATCCCCGCCGCCCACGGTCACGACCTTCTGCCGCTCCACGGTCTGCTCGATAGAGCGGATCTGGTCGCGCAGGCGCGCCGCTTCCTCGAAACGCATCTCGCCGGAAGCCGCCAGCATGCGCCGACGCAGCCGGTCGAGCACTTCACTCTCGCGGCCGGAGAGGAGCGCCGTCACGCCGTCAACCAGCTCGCCGTAGGCGGCCGCGTCGATATGACCGTGACAGGGGGCGCTGCATTGGCCGATCTGATAAAAGAGACAGGGACGGCCCCGCGCCCGGCAGCGGGCCAGGGGATAGTGGCGCAGGGGGAAGATACGGTAGATTTCCTTGAGGGTTTCACGCACCGCCGAAGAGGAGGAGAAGGGACCAAAATAGAGGGCGCCGTCACGCCGGACCTGGCGCACGATTTCCAGGGCGGGAAAGGCTTCACGGGGATCGAGCCGTAAAGAAACGTAGGTCTTGTCGTCCCGCAGGTTGATATTGTAGCGGGGACGGTGCTTTTTGATCAGGGTATTTTCCAGGATCAGCGCTTCTTTTTCGGTGTCGGTGATGATCGTTTCGATCTCCCGCACCCGCGCCATGAGAAAACGGATCTGCGCCCGCCCGTCCCCGGTTTCGGAAAAATAGCTGCGCAGGCGCAGGCGCAGGCGTTTCGCCTTGCCGACATAGAGAACCACGCCGTCCGCCCCCTTCATCAGATAGATGCCCGGGACGTCGGGAACTTTTTTCAGGTCAAAATCCTTCACCGGAATCCTCCCCGAGCCCCCACGAAAAAAGCCAGGGCAAACCCTGGCTTGACGTGCGCTCTGTGACCGGACCGGTTCACCCGGCCAGACCCAGATGCCCGGTTTCGATTTCGACCAGAGCGGTGAGCAACTGCTTGACCCGTTCTTCGCCGGCGTCCTCGATAAACCGGGTGTAGAGCTGAACGGCACGGGACTCACGCTTTTGTGCCTCAGCCAGATTCTCCTTGTGCGACGGTGAGCATTCGCCGGGGGCCGAAAGTTCCTCGGGTAGAGGGATACCAAGCACCTGGCAGAAAAGAACGGCGTGGGCCGTCTCGATGCGGGAAAGGGCGGAAAAGAGCGCCCGTCCTCGCTCGCAATCGGCAACCTGTGCGGCCCCCCGGTAGAAGGTCGCGTTGCCGACCGCCAGATCGAGGGCGCGTTCGAGGTTTTCCCGGCTCTTGCGGGAAATTTCACCGAGCGGCACCTGCCGATATTCGTCCGCTGGCACCAGATGCTTGCCGGGCGCCCCACAGAAGGGGCAATGGCTGGGACAGACCGAACCGATGTAAGACTCGCCGCAGATCTGGCAACGATAAAGATTCATTCAGGGTTCTCCTCGGAAGTTGCTGTGAGCATAGCAAGGCGCCCATCTTCTGTCAACGCACCCCACACCGCCCCCCTTTACGGCGGCGTGAACGCCTTGGCGAAGCCTCCGGGGGAATCATCCAAGAGGTCGGGAAGTGGGGTTTTTTCTGGTCTTATCCCTTCAGACTGGTATAATCGCTGAATATTTTCGCCACCCTGTGGAGGTTGACCGTGAATCCCTTCTGGAGCAACATTTTCCACAAGAAGTCGGAAGCCGACTCCCTCATCTCCTTTTTGCGCAGCCTGGCGATCTTCGCCGACCTCGGCCGCCGGGAAATGAATTTCATCGCCAGCCTCGTCCACGCGCGGCGTTACGCCCCGGCCGAAACCGTTTTTGAAACGGGAGACCCGGGGACCGGCATGTATGCCATCCGCTCGGGACGGGTCGCCATTTTCATCCGCCATCCCGACGGCCACAAGGAACAACTGGCGGTGCTCGGCCCGGGGGATTTCTTCGGCGAGGCGACGCTGCTGGCACCAGCCCGCCGGACCGCCTCGGCCCGCACTCTCGAAGACACCGAACTGGTCGGGCTCTTTCGCGCCGATCTGCTGGAAGCGACCAAGAAGCATCCGAACGTGACCAATGCCATCCTCATCAGCCTGGCACGCATTCTCAGCGAACGCATGCAGGCCGCCGAGATGGAAATCCGCCAACTGCGCGCGGCACTGCGCCTTTCACCGCCGCCGGCCGGGTCGGAAGAAGGTAACGGCCTGCCATGACGCCGAAACCAGAACTGACCCGGGTTCACCTGCTCCTCTTCTTTTTCGTCCTGGCCGCCGGCATTGCCGTGGGGCTGTCGCTCTTTTCCTCGGCCTCGACCTTTCTGACCCTGATCCGCACCGCCACCAGCGGGCTTTTCCTGCCGCTGTTGCTGTCGCTGATCGCCAGCTTCCTGCTCGGCCCCATCGTTTCGTTCATCGAGCGCGAGAATATCGGCCGCACCCTGAGCATCTTCCTCGTCTACCTGCTCGTTGCCATGCTGCTGCTCCTTGCCGCCGGCTGGCTCAGCCCCCACTGGCACGAGATGTGGAATTCCCTGCGCACCGACCTGCCCCGCTACACCGCCAAATTCATCACCTTGCTCCGTGACGCTCAAGACAACCTGCAAAGCCGTTTCCCCTATATCGAAAGCTACGATCTCACCGGCCGGGCCCGCACCCTGGCCGAGCAGTTTGTCGCCCAGATTCTGGTGGGGACGCCAAAATCGGCCCTGCGCATCGGCAGCCTGCTGATTCTGGTGCCGCTCTTCACCTTCTTCTTTTTGCGGGACGGCAATCTCATCCTGCGTACCTGCGTCTCTTTAACCCCGAACCGCTATTTCGAGATGGTGCACGATCTCAGCTCGGTAGTCAGCCGGCAGATGGCCGAGTTCATCCGCGGCCGCCTGTTCGAAGCCTTCATCGTCGGACTGGTCGTCACCATCGGCCTTTCCTTCACCGATATCCGCTACACGCCGATCCTTGGCATCTTCGCCGGGGTCACCAACCTGATTCCCTACATCGGCCCGCTCATCGGCATGGTTCCCGGCATCCTCATCGCCCTGGTCGACCTCGGCATGGGCGGCCAGTTCTGGTGGATCGTCATTGTTTATTTTCTCATCGCCCAAGTCATTGTCGACAACTTCATCCTGATTCCGATTCTGATCTCCCGCTATTCCAACCTGCATCCCCTCTGGGTGCTCTTGGCCATCATCATGGGCGGCAAACTCTACGGTGTCCTGGGCATGATTATCGGCGTACCGGTAGCCAGCATCATCAAGATCGCCCTGCTTGAAATCCGCCACTACCGGAATACCTTCGCCCTGCCCGACACCGTCCAGGATCTGGATCGTCCGGCCTGACCCGGCCTCGGGCGCCTTGACTTCAAGGCCGCCCTTATCCCATAATTCTCGCCACCTTTCTCTGACCCCTGAGGCGGAATGAACCGTTACCTCTTCAAATTCGTGAACAATCTGAGGTTGCGGGGCAAGATCCTGGTCCTGTTTCTGCCTCTGGTGATTCTGCCGATTTTCCTCATCGGCACGGTCATCGGCGTCATCGCCACTCAGCAGGCCTATCTCGGCATCACTCAGACCAGCAAGGATGACCTGGACCACATGGCCCTCTTCACCCTGGACCTGCTGGATTCCCACCATCAGCAGTTCCAGGTCTACAAGCAGGACAAGCAGCGGGTCATCCGCGATGAGCTCAAAACCCTGACCGACCTCGCCTACAGCCTGGTGGAAACCCAGTACCAGCGCTACCGGGAGGGCCGCCTACCGCTCGTCGAAGCACAAAATCTGGCACGGCAGGCTCTGAAGACGGTCAGTTTCGGCGAAAGCGGCTATACCTACGTGCTGAACAGCACCGGCGACCTGCTGGTGCATGTCGCCCGCGAGGGGCAGAACATCCTCGACGAACGGGACGAGGACGGACGCTATTTCATCCGCGCCCTGATCCAGAACGCCGTAAAATCCGACGGGAAACGGGTTCTCTACAGTATTTACCCCTGGCGTAACGAAGCCCTGGGGGATCGTCTGCCGCGCAAGAAAATCGTCTCCTATCGCCATTTCCGCGACTGGGACTGGATCATCGCCACCGGCGGCTACGTCGAAGAAACCTACGAGGACGAGGCCTTCGAGAAGCAGTCCATGGAGGATCTCAAGCTCAAGCTGCAAAGCAAGAAGGTGGGCAAGACCGGCTATATCTTCTGCATGGACCGCGCCGGCACCCTCACCGTCCATCCCGAGTCCGAAGGACAAAACGTCAGCGCCAGCCAGGATTCGGACGGCAACTTTTTCATCCGCGAGATGCTGCAAAAAAAAGATGGTTGGATTCGCTATCCCTGGCGGAATATCGGGGATGACCAACCGCGGATGAAAATCGTTCGCTATCGCTATTACCAGCCCTGGGACTGGATCGTGGCGGTCGGCTCCTACGAAGATGAATTTTTTCACGAGGCCAACGTCATCAAATGGCGGATCATGGCGGTTATGCTCCTCATCCCGCTGATGGTCGGAAGCATGGCGGTCGCCCTATTGGTCATCGCCTCGCGGGTTCTGACCGAGCCGATCCGGGACATGATCGCGGTCATCCGCGAGGTCAAGAAAGGGCGCCTCGATCAGCGCATGACCGTGGAATCGACCGACGAACTCGGCGAACTGGCCATCGCCTTCAACAAGATGATCAGCCTGCTCGGCCGCAACCGCGAGATGGAGGCCTCCCTCGCCCAGCAGGGGAAGATGGCCTCCCTCGGCGTTCTCTCCTCGGGCGTCGCCCACGAAATCAACAATCCCCTGGGGGTCATTCTCGGCTATGCCAGCTACATGGAAGGGAAGATGGACCCGGAGGAGCCCTACTACAAGTTCATCCACGAGATCAAACGGGAAAGCAAACGCTGCAAGAAGATCGTCCAGGATCTGCTCAGCTATGCCCGCACCCCGAAACCGGCCCTGGTCGAGACGGACATCAACGACCTGCTCCATCAGATCGTCGATTTCGCCGCCAATCACACTGACATGTACCATGTCAGTGTCCGCAAAGAGTTCGCCGCTGACCTGCCACGCATCTGGGTGGACGCCGACCAGTTGCGCCAGGTGGCGATCAACCTGATTCTCAACGCCGGCGCCGCCACGAACGAGGGCGGGGAACTGACAGTGAAAACCCGCCGGGACGAGCCCTGGCTCGACATCGTCTTCGCCGACAACGGCGCCGGCATCCCCGAGGAAAACCAGGAGAAGATCTTCGAGCCCTTCTTTACCACCAGGGCGCGCGGCACCGGTCTCGGCCTGGCTATCACCAAACAGATCATCGAACAGCACCGGGGCAAAATCGTCCTGGAGAGCGCAGTGGGCCAGGGGACGACGATCACCATACGCCTGCCCCTATCACGAGAGGATGAGTTAGATGGTCCCGAAACGGATTTTGATCATTGATGACGAAGCCGGCCTCTGCCGGATGATGGAGGCAATCCTCGCCGACAGCGGCTATGCGGCCAAGGGCTATACCCGCTCCTTCGAAGCGGTAGAGGAATACCGCCACGGCGACTGGGATCTGGTGATTTCCGACATCAAGATGCCGGGGATGGACGGGCTCGAGGTCTTGAGCCGGATCAAAGCCAAATCCCCCGACATTCCCGTCATCATGATCACCGCCCACGCCACCGTCGACATGTCGATCCAGGCCCTGCGCAAGGGGGCCTACGACATGCTGACCAAACCCTTCGAGCCGGAGGAACTCCTCTACCGGGTCAAGAACGCCCTCAAGCACAATCAACTGCTCACCGAAAACCGCGAACTGCGCGACGAGCTCGCGGGGAAATTCCATTTCGACAACATCATCGGCGATTCCCCGCAACTCAAGGATTTGCTGCAGAAGGTCGAGAAGGTCGCCATTCGCGATACTTCGGTGCTGATCACCGGCGAATCGGGGACCGGCAAGGAACTCATCGCCCAGGCGATCCACCGCCTGAGCCCTCGGGGAAGCGGACCCTTCGTACGCGTGAACTGCGGAGCGCTGGCCGAGAACCTGCTCGAAAGCGAATTGTTCGGCCACGTCCGCGGCGCGTTCACCGGGGCCGTCGATAATCGGATCGGGCGTTTCGAGGCGGCTCACACGGGCACCATCTTTCTCGACGAGGTCAACTCGACCACGCCCAAGCTCCAGGTCAAGCTGCTCCGCGTCCTTCAGGAACACGAGTT
>DIVU01000296.1:19312-23280 GCA_002423365.1 Desulfuromonadaceae bacterium UBA6124
TCCGGGAGGATCTCTACTACCGGCTCAACGTCATCACGGTGTTCGTCCCGCCGCTGCGCGAGCGAGCCGAGGACATTCCCGAATTGGTCGCCCACTTTCTGCGGCTCTACAACCAGCAGAACGACCGCGACGTGCGCCGCATCGCGCCGGACGTCATGGAGGCGTTGAAGGGCTATCGTTGGCCGGGGAACGTTCGTGAACTGCAGAACTACATCGAGCGGGCGGTCGTTCTGGCGATGGACGATGAACTGACGCGCGATCTGCTTCCCGAGACCATGTCGGGCGCGCGTCCGCCGCGCGTCGGTCGAACGATCGACCTCGAAAGCCTGGCGGCCGCGCTAGTCGAACAAGGCATGGCCGACGCGGGCCCCCTGCCCGAGAATCTCCACGCCCGAATCGTCAGCCGCGTCGAGCGCGAGCTGATCAGCCAGGTGATGGCGCGTTGCGACGGCGTCCGAATCAAGGCGGCGGCCATGCTCGGCATCAACCGCAACACGCTCCACAAGAAGCTGCGGCAGTATGGGCTGGAGAGGTGAAGGAGAGAATACACTTGCCAAACGCGTGATCATGGGTGTCTAAAAGCCAACGAACTGTCCACCTGCCAAGAAGCAAGGACGGGCAAACCGTCCATGCCACCCTGACGATCATTGGCACCGCAGGAGTCAGTAGTGATTCAGCGTCTCCTTCCCCCCCGCCCATCTTCCCACAATCGCCCCCACATCATACCATGTGGCTCATGAGCCGACTTCGACGACATCCCTTGCTTGCCGCCGCACGAGTCACCGGGCTGGGTACTCTGGCTAGTCGGCTGTTGGGGTTGGTTCGCGACATGGCTACCGCCGCATTGATGGGTATGTCGGGCGGGGGCGTTATGGATGCGTTCGTCATCGGGCTGCGGATTCCGAATCTCACCCGGCGGCTCTTCGCCGAAGGCGCGTTGGCCGCAAGCTATCTGCCCGTCGTTACTCGGCTGCTCGAAACCGATCGACGCCGCGCGTGGCAATTGACCAGCGTGCTTTTGATCTGCCTGGCCCTGCTGCTGGTCGGGCTGATGTTGGCCGGCCAAGCCGTCTGCGGGTTGATTTGGCTGGCGTGGGGCGACGTGCCCGGCATGGGGCTTCTGCTGGGACTGACGGCCGCCATGCTGCCCTACGCCGTGTTCATCTGCCTGGCCGCCCAGGTTGCCGCGACGTTGCAAGCACTCGGCCGTTTCGGTTTACCCGCGCTGGCCCCGACGTTGTTGAATATCTGCTGGCTCGTCGGCGCTTGGTTCATCGCGCCGCATTTCGCGCCAAACCAGGTTGCCCAAGCGTATGTTCTGGCCGTTTGCGTCGTGGTGGCCGGCGTGTTGCAGTTGGTCGTGCAGCTTCCGCTCTTGTTTCGGCTCGGTTTTCGCTTCGATTTCAATTGGCCGGCCGGCCGCGACTCGCTGGGCGAAGTGGTCCGCGCGATGGGCCCGATGGTCCTGGGGCTGGCCGTTACGCAAGTCAACACGCTGATGGACAGCCTTATCGCGTGGGGATTGTCGGCCGCGCCCGACGGGCCGCAACGCATCGCGTGGCTCGGCGACGCGGTCGCCTACCCGATGCAACAAGGAGCCAGCGCGGCCATCTACTACGGCGAACGACTCTATCAGTTCCCATTGGGCATTCTCGGGCTGGCGGTGGCCACGGCCGTCTTCCCCATGCTCAGCCGCCACGCGGCGCGCGGCGACCACCGGCGGCTTGGCGGCGACCTGACGCTCGGGCTGCGGCTGGTGCTGTGCCTGGGAGTGCCCGCCGGCGTGGGACTCGTGCTGCTGGCCAAGCCGCTGGTGCAACTGGTTTTCGAGCGAGGCGAGTTCACGGCCGACGACACGGCCCGCGCGTCGGCCATGATCGCCTGCTACGCGCTGGGCGTGTGGGCCTACTGCGCAATGCCGGTCGTCGTCCGGGGGTTCTATGCCCTGGGCAATCGCGTGACGCCGGTTCGCATCGGGATGTGCATGGTGGCGCTGAACTTGGCGCTGAATCTGGCGCTCATTTGGCCGCTGGCCGAACGGGGTCTGGCCGTGGCCACGTCGACGGCCGCCATGGTGCAAGTGGTCCTATTGGTGACCGTCTTTTCGCGGCGGATGGCGCCGCTGGCATGGGCCCCCTTGCGCAAGACGATTGTGCAAACCGCCTTGGCCACGACGGCCATGACCGCGCTCGGCGTCGCGACGCTCTATTTCCTGCCAGAGGGCTCGTCCCGACTCGCCCGGCTGGCCGTTCCGCTGATTTCGTGCGGCGCGGTCTACCTGGGGGTCTACCGGCTCGCGGGGGGCCGCGAGATCGGAATGCTCCTCGGACGCCACGCATCTTCCCCCGACGATGCGTCCACGTTAGACTGGTTTGAAGAGCACGCGGATTACGACGAGGATTAGGTCTATCAACCCATGTAGGGTAGGTCGAGCTCTGCGAGCCCCACCAATGCCGCTTAATCCTGGTGGGGCTCGCGGAGCTCGACCCACCCTACGAATTGTTCAATCCGTACGCCTTGGTCAATCGTTGGGCTAAGGCAGCGGGGTTATGACTCCGACCACCGAACGAGTCCAAGAGCCGACATGAAACAGATTGTCGCCATCATCAAGCCGTACCGGGTCGAGAACGTCCTCGATGGCCTGAAGGACGCGCCGCTGGAGGTGTGCCAGGTCCGCGAGGTGAAGGGCTGGGGGCGGCAGAAGAGCTATCTCGACGAGTACCGAGGCAGCGAATACTCGCTGGCCTATCTGCCCAAGGTTGAGATTACCCTGTGGGTCGACGACGCCCACGTCGAAGAAGTGCTTCGGATCATCGTCGACCACGCGCGGACGGGCCGCCAGGGCGACGGCAAGATCTTCGTCCTGCCCGCTGAAGCCGTAGTCTAGCGAAACCGCCATGGTTCTTTCCGATCGATTTTCCGACGCCGTTGGCTTCGCGTGTTGTTTGCACGCCCAGCAGCGGCGGAAGATCTCCAAGACGCCCTACGCGGCCCATCTGCTTCGCGTCACGGGGATCGTGCTCGAGTCGGGCGGCAGCGAGGACGAGGCCATTGCCGCGCTGCTGCACGACGCGGTCGAGGACCAGGGGGGCGTCGAGACGCATCGCGCGATCGAGGCACGTTTCGGCTCGAACGTCGCCGCGATCGTCGACGAATGCACCGATTCGGCCGAAACGCCCAAACCGCCGTGGCAAGATCGCAAGGAGGCGTTTATTCGGAGTATTCCCGCCATGTCGTCGTCGGCTCGCCGCGTGACGGCCGCCGACAAGCTCGACAACGTGCGGGGGTTGATCGACAGCTTTCACGGCCAGGGCGAAGAACTCTGGCGGTTCTTCCACGGCGGACGCGACGGCACGCTTTGGTACTACCGCGCGGTGGCCGATGCATTGGCTGAAGCCGACCCGAATCCGCTGGTCGCGAGCCTTGTGCGCGCAGTGGACGACTTCGAGCGGCTGCTGGAAGCCAAATAGAGCGGCACTGGCAGGATGCCAGTGCCGCCCATCTCAGAACCTGTTTTTGGCCGAAATCTTGTTTGGCCTTTGGTTATTTGTTCTTCGACGCATTGCTCGCGACGGCCGCCGGCTTGCTCATCCAGTAGAGGATCGGCGAGGCGATGAAGATCGAGCTATAGGTGCCGACGATCACCCCGACCATCAAGACAAAGGCGAAGGCATGCAAACCGCTGCCGCCTCCGAAGAACAGGATGACCACCACGATCAACGTCGTGAACGACGTGAGCAACGTTCGACTCAACGTCTGATTGATGCTGGCGTTGATGATGGCGCCGTTGAGGACGGGCGTCTTGCCCTTCACCTCGCGAATTCGGTCGAACACGACGATCGTATCGTTGAGCGAATACCCGATGATGGTTAAGAAGGCCGCCAACACAGAAAGGCTGATCTTGAACGGATCGAGAATCGGGGCGAGATACGCGCTGATGGCCACGGCGCCCACCGTGATCAACACGT
>DIVU01000035.1 GCA_002423365.1 Desulfuromonadaceae bacterium UBA6124
ATAACGAAAAAATGTATATTTGTGTTATACGCCGAGGGCCTGTGAAATGTTCGCGCAGGCCCTCGGCGTTTGCTTTTTTCTTCTGTGATTTCAACAAATTGAAAATATTTTATGGGATTTTTCCAAGATTGGTACGCTCCTCGCTATAGATAAAGACAACAGCAAGGCACAACGCCTCAAGCTAATCACCTGCATCCATAGGAGGACATCATGAAAGTCAAATCCCTGATCGCATCCGCCACCCTCGCTCTTTCCGCCCTGGCCGCTCCCGCTTTCGCTGCCTCGACCCGCACCGACCACAGCGGCTTCGTTGTCTGGGTTTTCCTCGGCTTCTGCGGCCTGATCGTCGCCGCCCAGCTGATCCCGGCCCTCTTGGTCATGTTCGGCATCGCCAAAGCCGTGGTCGAGCCCAAGCAGGAAGAAGCGAAACAGAGCGCCCACTAACCGCGAGAACAAACCCGCATCAGCCCGACTTTATAAAGGAGGAGACCATGAAAGCCATCGCCCGCACCAGCCTGCTCACCACCGGATTGTTGACTCTGGCCACCAGCGCTTTCGCCGCCGGTTCCGCGAGCGGCGGCAGTGGCCTCCTCGTCTGGCTCTTTCTCGGCTTCTTTGGATTGATCGTCGCCACCCAGCTGGTTCCGGCAGTGCTGCTGGTCATCGGCATCGCCAAGGGTGTGACCTCGAGCAGCGAAGCGACGGAAGCCGGCAAGTAAGCGGCTGAAGCGTCGCCAGTATCAAATCAAAAAAAGCGGGCCATTCTCCTTAGAGAACGGCTCGCTTTTTTTGTATGTAACATTCACAACTAGTCTGATTTTTTGATGATTCGCAAAAAGACCCGGAAGATTTTTCTTGCAACGAATTTGCGCTCTCGGTAGGGTTAAAAGCCCGTCCCATACCCCATCGGGGTTTCAATAACCGCCTCTTCCCGTAAGGCGATTCGTCATGAGCGCTCTCACCCACAGCGAAATCACCGCCCTGTTGCTGGCCCTCGGCCTGCTTTTGGCGAGCGCGCGGATTCTCGGGGAAGCGGCCCGGCGTTTCAGTCTGCCGGCGGTTTTGGGGGAGATTCTTGCCGGTATCCTCTGGGGGCCAACCATTTTCGGTTCGTTGGCCCCAACCTGGCGTGCCTATCTTTTTCCGACTCATGGGGGGGGTGCGCTTGCCTTCGATGGTCTGATGACCCTGGCGATCACCCTTTTTCTTTTGGTCGCCGGTCTTGAAGTCGACCTTTCCACCATCTGGCGTCAGGGCAAGACTGCGGTCAATGTCGGGCTTGCCGGCATCGCCGTCCCCTTCTCGGTCGGTTTTGTCGCCGCCTGGTACTTTCCGGTGATGATGGGCTGGGAGACCGGTGCCGATCCTTTGATCTTCGCCCTCTTCATGGCGACCGCCCTCTCGATTTCGGCCCTCCCCGTTATCGCCAAGACCCTGATGGATCTTAATATCTATCGCAGCGATCTGGGGATGCTCGTGATCGCGGCGGCGGTTTTCAATGACTTGGTGGGCTGGATTATCTTCGCCGTCATCCTGGGGATGCTGGGGTCGGGGGGCGGGTCCCTGGGCATCGGCCAGACCATCACTCTGACCTTGGTTTTCGCCCTTGGGATGCTGACCCTGGGGCGCTGGGTGATTCACCGTATCCTCCCCTGGGTGCAGGCCCACACCAGCTGGCCCGGCGGTGTCCTGGGGTTTGCCCTGTCCCTGACGCTGGTATCCGCCGCTTTTACCGAGTGGATCGGCATTCATGCTATCTTCGGCGCCTTTCTCGCCGGGGCCGCTCTCGGCGACTCGGAACACTTGCGTGAACGCACCCGCGCGACCATCGACCAGTTTGTCTCCTTCATCTTCGCGCCGCTTTTTTTCGCCAGTATTGGCCTTAAGGTCGATTTTCTCGCCCATTTCGATCCCGTTCTGGTCGTAACCGTATTGGTGATCGCCTGTCTCGGGAAGGTTCTCGGCTGTGGGCTCGCCGGACGTTTCAGCGGACTGGCCCGGCGGGAAGCTTGGGCCTTGGGTTTCGGGATGAATGCTCGCGGGGTGATGGAGATTATTCTCGGGATGCTGGCCCTCAAATACGGCATGATCGGCGAGAGGCTCTTCGTCGCCCTGGTCTTCATGGCCCTCGCCACCTCCCTGATGAGTGGGCCGATGCTGCAACAGCTGTTGCGCCTGAAAAAGTCCCGGCGCTTTACCGATTATCTGAATGCTCGCACCTTCATCAACCCCTTGTCCGGCCACACCCGCTTCGGAGCCATCAGCGAAATGGCGGCGGTCGCGGCCCAGGTTGCCGGGCTCGAGGAGAGCGAGATTCGTGACGCCGCCCTGCTCAGGGAAAGCCTTATGCCCACCGGGATCGGTCGGGGGATGGCGGTACCCCATGCGCGCCTGAAAGGACTGTCCAGTCCGCTGGTGGTGGTCGGGCTAGCTCCGGGGGGGATCGATTTCGATAGTCCGGACGGGTTCCCGGCCCAGATTATTTTTTTAATTCTCACTCCACTACAGGATGATGGAGTGCAGCTGGAGATCCTCGCCGACATAGCCACAACCTTCAAGGTCAAGGAAATTCGGGAAAAAGCCGGGTGCGTCACGAATTGCACGGAATTTCTCGCGTTGATCAGAAGCGGTTGTGAACTGTGAGCCTTGTGACATGGAATTGAAAAAGCCGTGCTGATTTTCCAGCACGGCTTTTTCATTTTCGGAAGGACTAAGTCTTCGTTTATTTGAGCTCGGCGAGTTTGGCCTTGGCCTTGCCCGCTTCTTCGGACTGGGGATAGGTTTCCTGTACCTTGCGCAGGATAATCTTGGCATTCTGCGTGTCGCCTAACGCCTGGAAGGCCAGGCCTTGCTTGAACATGGCCGCGGGGGTCTTGGGATGCGTGGGGTGTTTCTGAATCACGTCCTGAAACTGGAGAATGGCGTTCTCATAGCTCTTTTCGCCGAAGTGGGCTTCGCCGATCCAGTACATGGCGTTGGTGGCCAGGGGATGCTGGGGATTGTCCTTGAGGAACTGTTGCAGACTTTCCCGCGCGCCGGCATAGTCGCCGGACTTCTGGATTTTTTCCAGAGCCACCTCGTACAGCGCCTCGGGCGAGTTGGGCATGCCACCGGAGATACCAGTCGCGCCGCCGAGGGCCGCGCGGTTCTCCTCCAGTTTCTGCATCCGGTCTTCCAGGGAGGTGAGCTTCAACCCGAAGTCATCCTTGACCAGCAGCATGTCGCTGCGCAGTTCATCCCGTTCCCGGGCTTGATCCTCGAATCGCCCATTGACGGACTGTACATCGACCTTCAGGGTGTCGAGCCCGACCTGCAGATCGGCCTGGGTGCGGCCGAGGGTGTCGAGACGCTGCTCCAGTTCACCGGTCAGGCTCTTGCCCTGGGCGGCCAGGCTCATTTCCGCCTTGGCCAGGCGTTTCTTCATTTCGTCAAGATCCCGTTCCATGCGCAGTTGCCGCTGCGTGGCGCAGCCCGAGAGAGTCGTCAGCAGGGCGAGCAGCAGAAGGGGTTTGATCCAATGGGTCATGGCGGACTTCCTTTTTCGGCAGGCCCGGCCGCGCCGTAGCGCGGCCGGGGGATGGCGGAACAAATCAGCGGGAGGCTTTGAACTCGGCGCGGCGATTCTGCGACCAGGCGCTTTCATCGCTGCCGACGGTCAGGGGCATTTCCTCGCCGAAGGAGATGATGTTCAACCGGTTCGGGGCGATACCGAGGGAAACCAGGTAGCTCTTGGCGGCATTGGCGCGGCGTTCGCCAAGGGCGAGGTTGTATTCGTCGGAGCCGCGCTCGTCGCAATGCCCTTCGATGCGGATGTTCAGCCCCGGGTTAGCCTTCAGATACTCGGCGTTGTTGGCCATGGTCGCACGGGCTTCGTCGCTGAGAGTGAACTGGTCGTACCCGAAGTAGATGCGGTTGAGGCCGGCGACATCGCCGCCAAGCAGGGCATCGTAGCTGGAGGCCGGACGGTCGCTGACGCCGCCGGAAGCGAGGGAGCCGTCGCCATAGCCGGTGGACTCTCCAGCCGGAGCGCTCGAAATGGCGGAGGTGTCGGTCGGTGCGGTCACGACGGCTGCCGGCTTTTTCGCGCAGCCAACGGCCAGGGTGGCAAGCAGGGCAATGGACAGCAGCAGACGCAGGGTGGTTTTCATCTTTGTTCTCTCCTTGAGGTGATGGATGGGTCTTTATGCCTGAGCCCGAGTGGGCTTCGGATCATGAAAATCGAGCTGATTATACCCAAGACGGATTAAAAAACAACTATTTTCTGGGCGTTTACCACTCTCCAGACCAGGCCGGGTGACTGTTGTCGCCGCCGCCAAGGGCGACCGGTCGGCCGCCGCTGCCGTCGGCGCGCATGACGTAGATGCCGCGCTTACCCTGTTCGGTCGAGGAATAGACAATAAAGCGGCCGTCGGGACTCCAGCGGGGATGTTCCTTGTTGCCGCCGCCGAAGGTCAGCTGCCGTTCGTCGCTGCCGTCGGGGTTGATGCTGAAGATATCGAACTGCCCTCCGGCCAAACGGCTGAAGACGATACGGTCCCCCTTGGGGCTCCAGGCCGGGGTGACGTTGTATTTGCCGGAGCTGTTCAGCCGCCGGACCTGACCGCCGGCGACATCGAGAATAAAGATGTGGGGATTGCCCTGGCGGTCGGAGACGAAAGCGATCTGGCTGCCGTCGGGGCTCCAGCTGGGATCGGAGTCGATCCCCCAGGCGTCGGTGAGGCGCTTGTTGATGGAGCCGCTGGTGCCGATCAGATAGAGTTCGGCGTTACCGTCGCGAGAGAGGGTGACGGCGAGCTCGCGGCCGTCCGGGCGGTAGCGGCCGGCAATGTTCAGACCGCGCTGGGCGGAGATGCGCACCTCCTTGCCCGAGTAGGTCTCCTTGCGGTAAAGGTCGGGATTCCCTCCTTTGTAGGAGGTGAAGACCAGTTCCTTCCCCCGGGGGGAGAAGTCGGGGTTGAGGACGATGGCGCGATGGTCGGTGACGCGCGTCGGGTTATGCCCGTCCACATCCATCAGATAGAGTTCCTTGTGCCCGGTGCGGTTGGAGATAAAGGCCAAGCGGGTGTTGAACGGGCCGTTTTCGTCGGTCAGGCTCTTCATGATCTGGTCGGCGAAGGAGTGGGCCATGCGCCGCGCGTCGGCGACCTTCCCCGTGTAGCGCCGTCCGGCCAGCAGCCGACGTTCGACCACGTCGAAAAGGCGGGCTTCGAGGGTCAGCTGATCCCCCTGCACCACATAGCCGCCCTTGATGAGGTAGTCGGCGCGCAGCAGCCGCCACTGGGCGAAGTCGATCTCGACGCTGTTGAGGGCGAGCACCCGGGCATCACTGAGGAAGGACGCCGGATCGACCAGGCTGAACATGCCGGTGAGATCCATGTCCCAGGAGAGCGCCTGTTCGATTTCCTTCGCCAGCTCCGGGCGGGCGGCCCCTTCCATGGGCAGGAACTGGGTGACGGCCAGCGGTACGGCCTGCTGGCCGGGAGCGCTGACTTCGATCTGGGCGCGAACGGTTGATGGGATACTGACGATGAGGGCCAGTAAAAGGATGAAAAAGGTCGTTAATTTTTTCATTGTCTCTGTAATTCCTTCAGGTTAAACACGACATCCTTGCGTGCATCGGCCAAGGCCGGCACGGGATAGTCCTTGAGTTGCAAAACCGCGCGGACGACGGAATCGTCGAACCGGGCATCGGAAGACTTTTTCGTAAACTTGTAGTTGGCCAGTTTTCCCTGGGCGTCGAAAGTCAGCTGCATTTTGGTTTCCAGATCGGAGCGACCGACCTGATACTTGGAGAGACGCCAGGCCTGTTTGAGATATTCCTGCAGCCAGGCGTCGCTGGCAACCCCTTCCTCCGATCCCTTGCCGTCGGGCATGCCGATCGGGACGTCGCCGGCGGAACCCTTGTTCCGGGCCGCCGCCATCGCCGCGATCTTGTCCTGAACGCCGGCGTATTCCTGCTTTTTTTGCAACTTATCCAGGGCGCTGGTGACACTCGCCTCGTCCTTGTCCGTAACCTTCGGCTTGTCGGCCGGTTTCGGTTTCTCGGGTTTCGGCTTGGCTTCGGCCTTGGGCGTCGGTTTCGGGGTCGGCTTGGGTTCCGGTTTCGGTTCGGGTTTGGGCTTGGGCTTGGGCGGCTCGGGCTTGACGACCTCGGGTTTCGCTTCCGGCTTCGGCGGCAGCGGCACGGCGTCCGGTTTCGGTTCCGGGGCGCTGGCGCCCGGCGTCGGCTCGGTTTTCTCCGGCCCCTTGCGGACATCGGGGCGCCCGGCGCGGGGGTCTTTGACCGGCAGGTTGACCAGATCGACGACGTAGACCGGCTTGGGCGGGGTCTTCATCTTCGGCAGGATGACCCCGGAAAAAAGGAGCAGCAGCACGACATGGATGATGAAGGAAACCACCAACATGCGCGAAAGCCCTGTTTCGGAGCGGGCTTTAATGCCCTGCCTTATATGCGGATTCGGATGCATAGAAAAGAACAGACAGCCGCGGGGGCTTCCAGAGGGGGGTCAGCGTGGTTCCTGGGAAACCATCCCCAGTTTGGCGACGCCGGCTTTCTTGATCGCCGCCATCACCGGGACGACCTTGCCGTACGGGACATCACGGTCCGCTTCGAGGAAAACATCTTTTTCGTCCTCGGGCTTGTCCTTGAGAATCTGCTGAAGGACCGGGGTCAGCTTGGTGGCGTCCTCGATTTTGGTACGGCCGATGGAGATGGCGCCGTCCTTCTGGACGGTGATCACCAGCGGTTCCTTGTTGGCGGTAAGGCTGGGGGCCTCCGCGACCTCGGGGAGATTGACGTCGACCCCCTGTTCCATCATCGGCGCGGTGACCATGAAGATGATCAGCAGCA
>DIVU01000197.1 GCA_002423365.1 Desulfuromonadaceae bacterium UBA6124
GTCCGTTGGCCATCTGCAACATCTCATCGGCGGTCTGGATCGCCTTGGAATTGATTTCGTAGGCGCGCTGCCCGGCGATCATGTTGACCATCTCTTCCATGATGCTGACGTTTGAACCTTCCAGGTAGCCCTGGGAGATGGTGCCCATGCCGTTCTCGCCGGGGATGCCCGTTTCCGGCGCGCCGGAGGATACGGTTTCGCCGTAGAGGTTGTGGCCGAGGCTCTTGAGGCCGGCGGGATTGCTGAAACGGGCCAATTCGATGGTTCCCACCTCGGTGGGGGTATTGCTGCCGTCTTCCAGCACTTCGACGATGCCGTCGGAACCGATGGAGATCTGCGTCGCTCCCGCCGGGATGACGACTTCCGGCTCGATGGCCAGACCTTCGGAAGTGACCAGGCGCCCGGTGCTGTCCATCTTCATGGCGCCGCCGCGGCTGTAGCCGACCTCACCGTTGGGCTGGGTCACCTGAAAGAAACCCTCCCCCTCGATGGCCAGGTCGAGTTCATTGTTGGTGGTGCGGATGTCGCCCATACTAAAGACCTTCTGCACCGCCGCCACCTTCGAGCCGAGACCGACCTGGATGCCGGTGGGGACTTCGCCGCCGCCAGCCGCCGTGGCCCCCGCCACCTTGCTGGTCTGGTAGAGGATGTCCTGGAAGTCGGCGCGGCTCTTCTTGAAGCCGTTGCTGTTGACGTTGGCCAAGTTGTTGGCGATGACGTCCATATTCAGTTGTTGCGCTTCCATCCCCGTCGCGGCGGTCCACAGTGACCTGATCATAATCTATCCTCCTTCGCTCGATTAAGCGAGTATGCCGATTTCGTTGGTTTTTTCGGAAATGGTGCTGTAATTGAGCATCGCCTTCTGGCTGTTTTCAAAAACCCGCTGGATTTCCACCATGCGCGCCATTTCCTGCATGATGTTCACGTTCGATTCCTCGATGCTCCCCGACAGAATGCGGGGATTCTCCAGTGCCGTCGCCGCCGCCTCTTCCTTCAGGGCGAAATAGGCGCCACCGGAACGTTCCAGCAGGGCCGTATCGGTCACGTCGTAGAGGGGAATGTTCTGAAAGTCGCCGGAAGTCGTCAGAATGGTTCCCTCCTCGCTGATGCTCGCCAGCTGCCCTTCGATGGCGATTGGCTCTCCGCCGTCGTTCACCAGCTTGAAGCCACCCGCCGCCACCAGATTGCCTTCGGCATTTGGCCTGAAATGCCCCTGCCGGGTATAAAAAAAGTTGCCTTGTTCGTCCCGCACCTTGAAGTATCCGGGGCCGTTGATCGCCAGGTCGAAGGGCTGGCCGGTGGTGCTGATGACCCCCTGGGAGAAATCACTGAAGCCTTCCTGACCTTTAGCGAAGTTGAGCCCCTTGCCCTGCTGGCAGGACTGGGCTTCGCTGAGCACTGCGGAAAAAACCGCCCGCCCCTTTTTAAAGCCGGAAGTCCGCAGGTTGGCGATGTTGTTGGTAAGGGTATCGAGGCTCTGGATGGCGGTCCGGGCCGCCGAAAGCGCTGCGTATTTTCCTGTACTCATGGCGACCTCGCTGTGGTTCTCGTCTTGCTCATGTTATCGGCGCTCAGGCCCCATTCCTTTAGGAATTTCTTTGCCGCTCAAAAAAAAGGGCGACGCATGCGTCGCCCCTCTACCTCTCGCCCGAAACCCGGGCCAGCTTGATCAGCTGCTCGGCCTCTCCCGGTGCGATTTCCAGAATTTCGGCGATGTCGGCGGCCACCAGACCGCGCCGCGCCAGGGCCGCGACCAGCCGGTAGCGTTCGGGGATCGGCTTGGGGCCGTCTCCTCCCTTGAGCCGCTGTTTGAGATCGGCCTGGGCGAGATCGACGGCGAAGGCCTCCGGCCGCGGGACCGCTTGCGCCGGAGAACGATCCGGAACCAGCCGCAGCCGCTCGACCACCTCGCGCAGCAGCTGATCCTGCTCCTCCAGCTGCTTGCGCGCCTGCTCCAGCCGCCGCTCCAGGAACCAGCAGCGCAGCGCCAGCCCGAGGCCGGCGAGAAGCAGAAAGGCGAAGAAGAGATCCCGGCCGGCCATGGGCTATCTCCCCTCGCGGCCGAGGCCACGCCGGGAAAGTTTCCCTTTGAGCTTGGCCAGGGCCTGGCTGTGCAGCTGGGAGACCCGCCCCTCGGTGACTCCGAGAACTTCGGCGATTTCTTTCTGGGTCAGCTCCTCGTAGTAATAGAGGGCGATGACCTGGGTTTCCTTTTCCGACAGGGTTTTCAGGCAGCCGGCGATCTCCTGGGTCAATTCCTTGGCTTCAAGGCGATCAAGGGCGCTCGGGGCATCCTTGTCCACCAGGGTGTCCTGCAGGCTGCGCCCCTGCCCTTCCTCGTCCAGGGTCTCCTGCAGGCTGACCAGGCCGAGGTGGTTGACCTCGCCCAGCAGCTGATGATAGTCGGCCAGGCTCAGCCCCAGCTCGCGGGCCACTTCCTCTTCCTCCGGCGAACGCCCCAGGCGGTGTTCCAGGGAGGTCAAGGCATCGGCCACGCGTCCCTGCTTGTCCCGCAGCCCGCGAGAAAACCAACCCATCTTCCGCGCTTCGTCGAGAATCGCCCCGCGCATGCGCTGTTCGGCGAAGGTCTTGAAAAGCACTCCCTTGCCCGGATCGAAGCGCCCGGCGGCATCCATCAGCCCGACCATGGCGGCGCTGGCCATATCGTCCCGGGTCATGTAGGACGGCACCTGGCAGACCATGCGCTCGACAATGAAGTCGACCATCGGCAGATGCTCGCGAATCAGCGCTTCCCGATCCACCGGCACCAGCGGGGGTTGGGGATAGATGAAGGTCTCCAGATCCATGATTATTCGCCCTGCCCGAAGGAAAGGAGCCGCTGCCAGAAAAACTGCTGGGTGCCCTTGGCCTGCACGTTCTGGATCATCGCCGTCAGACTCTCGGCCAGATCCTCGAAGGCGCTGCTGATCTTGCTTTTGGGATAGAGTTCGACCATCACCTTCTGCCGCGAGACGGACTCGCGCATGCGCTTGTCGTAGGGAATACAGCCCAGGTAATCGATGGAAATATCGAGGTAGCGGTTGGCCACCAAGGTCAGCTTTTTGTAGACGTCGAGCGCCTCGTCGGGATCGACCACCGAGTTGACGATGAGGTTGAAGCGTTTTTCGTGATATTTGGTCGAGAGCAGCTTCATGATCGCGTAGGCGTCGGTGATGGCCGTCGGGTCGGGGGTGGTCACGACCAGGATCTGCTGGGCGGCGACGTTGAAATAGGTGACGTTCTCGGAAATGCCCGCTTCGGTGTCGATGATGATGATATCGAAATCGCCGTGAAAGGCCTCCATGGCATCGAGAAAGCGCATCCGCTGCTCGGGGCTGAGATGGGTGGTGGACTGAAGACCGGAACCGGCCGGCAGGATGCGCACCCCCTCGGGGCCTTCGACGACGATTTCGTCGAGGGTCTTTTCGCCGGCGAAGAAATGGTTGAGATTGAACTGGGGAGTCAGGCCGAAGATCACATCGATGTTGGCCAGACCGAGGTCGGCGTCGATAATCAGCACCTTCTTGCCGGAACGCGCCAGGACGATGGCGATATTGGCTGCCACGGCGGTCTTGCCGACCCCGCCCTTACCGCTGGTGACGGAGATGACCTGCGGGAACTTGCGCCCCTCTCCCGGCGAGAGAGCCGTTCGGGCGAAGTTGCCACTGAGCGAGCGCAGGGTCCCGGCCTGGTCGATAGGTTCCTTGACCATATCCATATCTCTCATTCCTTGAGTTTCCCCATGACCATCCCCGCCAACTGGCGGGGATCGGCCGGCAGCAGATCCTCGGGAACGCGCTGGCCGTTAGTCAGATACGAAAGCGGGCAATCGTGCTTGAAATGAACATTCAGAATCGAGCCGAGTCCCTCGCATTCATCGAGCTTGGTGAAAATCAGACTGTCGATGGGCAGTCGCCCGAAACGTCGGATGGCGCCGAAGAGCTCCTGCTCGCGGGTGGTCGCCGACAGAACCAGGTGGTTTTCCACGCCGCTGCCGGTGCCGATGAATTTTTCCAGTTCGTCGATCCCGGCCTTGTCCCGGGGGCTGCGCCCGGCGGTGTCGATGAGAATCAGATCCTTGTCGCGATGGCGCTCCAGCACCTGACGCAGCTGCTCGGGGGAGAGGACCACGTCTACCGGCAGCTGCATGATTTCGCCGTAAACCTTGAGTTGCTCGGCGGCGGCGATCCGGTAGATGTCGATGGTCACCAGGGCGATCTTGCGTCCCTGATTGAGCAGGAAATCGGCAGCCAGCTTGGCCACGGTGGTCGTCTTGCCGACCCCGGTCGGGCCGATCAGGGCCAAGGTGCGCGGACCGCGCCCCGGCGCCAGGGGATGAGTGACGCGAATCAGATCGACCATGGCGGCGGCGAGAAAGGCCTCCAGGGTGATCGAGCGATTTTTGGGCGGATAGTTGCGCAGGGCGCGCTTGACGATCACCTCTGCCACGCCTTCACTGAGGCCGCGGGCGAGAAGGGTCTCCATCATGCGCACGATGGCCGGCTGCCCGGGACGGCGGGCGGCGGGGGCGGGCTCCGCCCCGACCCGACTCTCAACGGCCCCCTTGACCAGTTCCTTGAGTTCGTTGATCTCGCTGCGCAGGGAATCGACATTGAGGGAAGAAACCTGCCCCTTCAACGCGTCGAGCTCCTGTTCCAGGGGATCGATCACCCGGCGCCGTCGCCAGAGATCGGCGTAGTTCACTTCCGGCTCGGCCGTCGTCGATTCCCCGACAGGAGCGGCGCCGAGGGCGCGGCCGTAGAGATTGGCCGCCGCCGAGGGCGGCACCAGCGGCCGGACGGCCGGCTCGGGCGATTCGATGGCGGCGGTCACTTCCAGCACCGGCTTGCCGAGCAGCCCGCCCTTGCCCTTGCGCACCGAACGCGTCGACAGGATCAGGGCCTCGGGGCCGAGGCTTTCCTTGACCAGCTTGAGAGCGGTCGCCATATCCGGCGCTTCGAAGACTTTAACTTGCATGGAGGCGTACCGTTCCGACCGACTTCACCTTGAGGTGGGACGCGATCTCGTTGTGGGAGAGAACCACCAGATTGGGCAGATAGCGTTCGGTCAACCTTTTGACATGCGGCCGCAGGGTCGGGGCGCAGAGCAGCACCGGCTGAGCCACGCCGACCAGCGCCTTGATACGTTCGGAGAGCCCTTCCAGCACCGAGCGGGCGGTGCCCGGGTCGAGCGCCAGGTAGCTGCCCTGGGCCGACTGCTGCAAGGCGTTCTGCAGGCGCGATTCCACATCGTGATCGAAAACCAGCACCGGCAGGGTTTCACCGTCGGGGGCATGGCGTGTACTGATCGAGCGTCCCATCGCCTGCCGCACATACTCGGTGAGCAGGTCGGGATCGTGGGTGGCGGACACCCAGTCGGCCAGGGTTTCGAGAATGGTTCGCATATCGCGGATCGACACCTGTTCGCGCAAGAGGTTTTGTTGTACCCGCATGACCAGTCCGAGGCTCAAGGGGCTGGGCACCAGCTCTTCCACCAGCTTCGGATAGCTCTTACCGAGGTTATCGAGCAAGTTCTGTGCCTCTTGGCGGCCCAACAGCTCATGGGCGTGTTTCTTGATAATTTCTCCCAGGTGCGTGGCCATGACCGTGGTGCAGTCAACCACCGTGTAGCCCAGCATCTGCGCCCGTTCGCGCTTGTCTTCGCTGATCCAGGTAGCGGGCAGGCCGAAGGCCGGCTCGGTGGTCGCCACCCCGCGCAGGCTGTCGCTCGCGGTGCCGGGATTCATCGCCAGGTAATGGCCGGGGAGCATCTCGCCGCCGGCGATGCGCACCCCCTTGAGCAGAACGGCGTACTCGTTGGGCTTGAGCTGCAGATTGTCCTTGATGTGGATCGGCGGCACGATGAACCCCATATCCAGGGCGAATTGACGACGGATCGCCTGAATGCGCGTCAAAAGTTCGCCCTTCTGGGCGGCGTCGACAAAGGGGATGAGTCCGTAGCCGACCTCCAACTCGAGCAGGTCGACGGTGAGCATCTCCTCGTAATTCTCCTCGCTGGGCGCTTCCGGCTCCGGGGGGGGGGGCGGAGGCGCGGCCGCCTTGACCAGTTCCTGCTTCTGCACCAGCCAGGCAATGCCGGCGAGGGCCGCCGAGAGGACCAGAAAAGAGAAGGTCGGCAGGCCGGGGATCAGGGCGAAGAAGAGGAGAATGCCGGAGACGACCCAGAGGGCGCGGGGATGGAGGCTGAACTGGGTCTTCAGGTCGGAGCCGAAATCACCGGAGCCGGCGCTGCGAGTCACCAGGAGACCGGCGCCGGTGGAGATGATCAGGGCCGGAATCTGCCCGACCAGACCGTCACCGACGGTGAGAATGGTGTAGGTCTCGGCGGCATCGGCCATGGCCATCCCCTGCTGGGCGACGCCGATGATGAAACCGGCGCCGATATTGACCAGGGTGATGATGATGCCGGCGATGGCGTCGCCGCGCACGAACTTGCTGGCACCGTCCATGGCCCCGTAAAAGTCGGCCTCCATGGAGATTTCCTTGCGCCGGGTGCGGGCTTCTTCATCATTGATCATGCCGGAGTTGAGGTCGGCGTCGATGGCCATCTGCTTGCCCGGCATGGCGTCGAGGGTGAAGCGGGCGGCCACCTCGGCGATGCGGGTGGTGCCGGCCACGATGACGACCTTGTTCAGGGTGAACAGGATGAAGAAGATGACGATGCCGATGGCGTAGTTGCCGCCGACCACGAACTCGCCGAAACTCTGGATCACCCGGCCAGCGGCCGTGACGCCCTCATCGCCGTGGAGCAGGATGATGCGCGTGGAGGCCACGTTCAGGGCCAGGCGCAGGAGCGTGGTCACCAGGAGCAGGGACGGGAAGATCGAGAACTCCAGGGGCGAGGTCATGAACATGGAGGTGACCAGGATGATCAGGCTGATGGAGATGCTCACGCTGAGCATGAAATCCAGGAACGGCGTGGGCAGGGGAATGAGCATGACGAACAGGATGACCATCACGCCGACGGCCAGCATGATATCGCCCTGTTTGGCGAAACGGCTGTAGTCGAGGTTCAGGACCTGGGGCTTGGCGTTGGCCTGGGACATAGTTTTGACACCCCTCGACAGTCGGTCTCACGTCCGGGGGGGCGTCGAATGCCCCCGTCATCTCTTGGTTTTCTTGAACTTGTCCAGGCGGGCGAGCAGGGCGGCCACGGCCTGGTACAGCTCCTCGGGGATCACTTCCCCGATTTCCACCTGCTTATACAAAGCCTGTGCCAAGGGCTTGTCCTCGCGGATGGGGATGTTGTGCTCGCGGGCCACTTCCTTGATTTTCTCGGCCAGGTGGTCCACGCCCTTGGCCAGGACCTTGGGGGCCGGGGCCTCCATGATGTCGTAGCGCAGGGCCACGGCGATGTGCGTGGGGTTGGTGACCACCACGTCGGCCTTGGGCACGTCGGCCAGCATGCGCTTGGCCATCATCTGCATCATCTTCTGGCGCTGATGGGCCTTGATCCGCGGGTCGCCCTCGGCCTGGCGGCGCTCGTCCTTGACCTCCTCCTTGGTCATCTTGATCTGCTCCTCGTAGTTCCAGCGCGTGTACCAGAGGTCGGCCAGGGCGATGAGCATCATCGGCACAAGGGCGTAGCAGACCATCTTGTAGCCGGTGGTCAGGATATAGGCCGAGAGGGCCTCGGGCGTGGAATAGAACAGCGGGAGGAAGTTCCGGAACTCCTGTTTGATGATGAGGTAGGGGGCGATGGCCACGACCACGGCCTGGAGCAGGCTGCGGCCGAAACGCATCAGGGCCTGGGGGCTGAGCATGAGCCGCTTGATCCCGGCCACCAGGTTGAACATCTTGCCGAACTTGGGCTTCATGACCTTGGTGGTCCAGAGCTGGCCCACCTGGAGGCGCAGGGTCACGTAGGCCACGAACAGCAGCACGAGCATGAGCGGCAGGATGAGCAGGGCCATCCTCTGAACGCACCAGATGAAGAGCTCGTAGACCGACTGCGGGGTCAGCTCCAGGCGCAGGCCGTCGATGAAGAAGAAGCGGTAGATCGAGGAGAGCTGGGTGTAATAGAAGGGCACCAGGTAGCGCAGGGCGATGGCCCCGGCCAGCAGGGTCATGGTCTTGCCGATCTCGGTTCCCTTGGGGACGTTGCCGTCGTCGCGGACCTTCTTGCGCCGCTTGGGCGTGGCTTGTTCTGTTCTGCTCGGATCTTGCTGGCCCATGGCCGCCTCACGGTCCCGGGGGGCCCATGGCCCGCAGCAGGTTCAGGAACATGGCGTCCAGGTCCCGGACGTAGCCGGAAAGGACCATGGCCAGGAGCTGGAAGATCAGGGTCAGGAACAGGAAGCCCACGCCGAGCTTCACCGGGAAACCGAGGACCAGCACGTGCATCTGGGGCGCGGCCCGGGAGATGAGGGCCAGGGCCAGGTCCACCAGGAAGATCGAGGCCATGACCGGGGACGCGATTTTGACGGCCAGGAAAAACATCTGGCCGGAGAACTCCAGGACCTGGCGCACCAGCACCGGGGTCAGGAACAGCCGCCCCGGCGGCACCAGGGCGAAGGACTGGGCCAGGCCCTTGAGCAGGAACAGGTGGCCGTCCAGGGCCAGGAACACGAGCATGCTGGTCATGTACAGGAAATGGGCGCTCACGGCCTCGGACACGCCGGTGTCCGGGTCCAGGACGCTGACC
>DIVU01000247.1 GCA_002423365.1 Desulfuromonadaceae bacterium UBA6124
AGATTGTCCGGCTGCGCTTTCACTACCTCCTGCAGATAGCCCATGGCCTTGAGCAAATAGGCCCGGGCCTCGGCGAACTCGCTGAACATCTGGGACAGCTGAAAATATTCGATGCCCAGACGCAGGCGCAGGCCGAGATTCTCTTCATCGAGCAAAGCCAGAATCTTCATGTAGGTGATCTTGCGGCGGATATAGAAACTGTCCACCTCCTTGTGATCGAGCATGAGGATCTGGGCGCCAAGATCGGCAAGATAGTGCGGGTAGGCATCGCGCAGCAGTTCGGCATAGGGACGATTGCGCAAGCAGTCGGGAAACTGGCGCAGATAGTCGTAAACCCCTTCGCCGATGGCATTGGCGGAAGGATCTCCATCCTTGAAGGCCTCGGGATGGATCGGCAGCGGAATCACCGGCAGCGGGACAGGGATTTGCTCGGGGCCCACCGGCACGGTCATTCCCGCCTCGGGAGCCCACAGTGTAAAATGTTCAGGATCGAGAGAAAGTTCGTTTGAATACGGTGACATGGCAAGAATCCTTGAAGTAATGGATTAAGCTTTTCGATCAGAAAAGCCGTTCGGGAAAGGTGTCGATCCCAGCGTTCACGCCGACAGTCTTGTAGATTTTTATGTCGTCCCAGGGACCGGGAAGAATGCCGTCGTGGATCGCCCAGGCGCGGCCGCGCACGGTCTCTCCCATGCCCGGTTGCCGAAAGGGGGTCGTGCCGTCGAGGCGCCGGAAGAGCTCACCACCGGGCTGGAATTCCTGGTCGATCCAGAGCATCAACTGTTTGCCGGTGATGTAGTCGAAGCCGTAGCGCTCGTAACGGATGGCATTGCTGTAGGAGAGGGGTTCGGCGACGATGATGTCGACGCCAAGGGAAGCGACGAAGTCCTCGAACTGACGGAAGAAGCCGGAGAACATCTTGAGCCCGCGCCTTACCTGGTTGGGGGACAGCCCGGCGGCCATGGCTTTCACCTCCTCACCGAGATTGCGGCGCAGGGTGCCGAAACAGTTGTCCCGCCCGTGCTCATCCCGGTCGATGTCGAAACGCGGGGCGTCGGGGTCGTTGATCAGGCAGAAGCTCAATTCGATCTGGCGAAAAGGGGTGTCGGCCACTTCCACGAAAAAGAGACAATCCTCATCCCCGGGATCGCGCCGGACCTCGATACGCAAAAGGCCCATGCCGTCGGGACAGATAGTGGTAATTCGCCGCCGGCCGTCGACCCCCGCCCCGGTCTCGCGATCGATGGCGAAGCGCTCGAAAACCACCTCGGGAACCAGGCGGCGATAAATTGTCTCTTTTACCGCCATGGGCAGGCGATTGATATCCTTCAGGCTGAATAGGGGAAAACCGTCGGGATCGAGAAGATGACCGGAGGCGGCTTTCATCGGACACCTCCGGTAGAAATGCCGTGTAATGGGAAAAGTTTTCGCTCGAGCACCCGCAGATTTTTCTCCAGGGATTCCTGGGCACGGGCGAAGTCGTTGGGCTGCGCCAGGTGCGGCACGTCGCGCAAACGGGTGTCGTCGTAGCCCAGATCGCGGATCAACGCGACAAAGTCGCCGGGAAGGTGATCAGATACTTCGGCCCCAACGATCGCGGCCCAAAGGAGCGCCCAGGAGCGGGCGACGTTGAGCTTTTCGTAGCCGCCGCCGCCGATGCAGACCCAGGGCAGTCCGGTGGCGAGAAACTCGCGGGCCGCGTATTCGATGGTGCCGGTGGTCATTTCCAGGCGCGTGAGGGGGTCGGTGCGCAGGGTGTCGACCCCCATCTGGGTCACCAGCACATCGGGGGAAAAAGCCCGCAACATGGGGAGAACGACACTGCGAAAGCCCTGCTCGAAAATCAGATCGTCGGAATGGGCGCGAAAGGGCAGATTCACCGAGTAGCCGTACCCCTCCCCTTCTCCCAACTCCTGGGGGAAGCCGGTCTGGGGAAAGAAATTCTCTCCGGATTCATGCAGGGAGATGGTCATAACCCGGTTACTGGTATAAAAGGCTTCCTGCACGCCGTCGCCGTGGTGGGCGTCGATATCGACGTAAGCAACCCGCAGGCCCCGCCGGACCAGCTCCTGGATGGCGATGACCGCATCGTTAAGGTAGCTGAAACCGGAAGCACGGGCGGCGTGGGCATGGTGGTAGCCGCCGGCCAGGGAAAAAGCGACCCGGCAGCCCTCGTCCACGACCTGGCGGGCGGCCTCCAAGGTACCGCCGCAACCGAGCAAGGACCACTCATAAACCCCTTGAAAAACAGGATTTTCCACATCCCCCAGGCCATAGCGAAAATTCGCCCGGGGGGTGCTGTCGCGGCTGAATTCCTTGAGCGTCGCCAGATAGCCGGGGGCATGAAAACCGGCCAGCAACTCTTCCGGCGCGAAGGGGCATTCGACCTGGCGCACGCCGGGCAGATCCAAAAGGCCGAGCATGCGCAACAGCTCATAGGTCAGCCGGTAGCGGGCCACCTTGAAGGGATGATCTTCGCCGAAGGTGAAATCATCGAATCGGCGCGAATAGACCAGAGCCCAAGAGTCTGAATTGGCAACTGTTTTTGACATGGGGCCTGTTTTACACCGGGCGTTGTCAAAGGTCAACCAGGGATTGCCCGGGAAACCGCGTGAATACAGGTTTTCCTTGATTCTTCCCGGGGGGCTACCTATAATATGCCGATTTTACCGGAAGATTGGAATCCATGGCGTTTTTCATCACCTTTGAAGGCGGGGAAGGCTGCGGCAAGTCGACCCAGATCGCGGCCCTGGCCGCACGCTTGACATCCCGGGGCATGCCGGTGCTGGCGACCCGCGAACCGGGCGGCTGCGCCATCGCCGACGCCATTCGCCGCATCCTGCTCGATCCGACCAATGCCGCCCTGGTTCCCCGTGCGGAACTGTTCCTTTACGCGGCCGCCCGCGCCCAGCACGTGGACGAAATCATCCGGCCGGCTCTGGGCCAGGACACCTGGGTGCTTTGTGATCGTTTCACTGACGCGACCGTCGCTTACCAAGGCGGGGGACGGCAACTTCCGCCGACCACCATCGAGACCCTGAACCAGATCGCCACGGACGGACTGCAACCCGACCTCACCCTCCTTCTCGACCTGCCGGTGGAAGAAGGGCTCCGCCGCGCCATCGGCCGCAACCATCAGGACGGAACCGCCCATGAAGGGCGCTTCGAAGCGGAGACGCTGGCCTTCCACCAACGGGTCCGCGCAATCTACCGGCAACTCGCTGAGAACCACAAGCGTTTTCGCATCGTCGACGCCTCCGGGGAAGTCGCCGCCGTCGCCGGACGGATTGACCGGGTTCTCGATGAATTTCTGGCGGAAAGAGGCATCCAACCGTGACCTTCAGCCAGATCCTCGGCCACGACCGACAAAAAGACATCCTGCGGCGCGCCCTCGCCCACGGCCGCCTCGCCCATGCCTACCTCTTCGAAGGCCCCGAGGGGGTCGGCAAACGACTCATGGCGATCGCCCTGGCCCGAGCGCTCTTCTGCGTGGAGAAAACAGGCTGTGGCAGTTGCCCGGCCTGTCGCAAGATCGATCATCACAACCATCCCGACCTGCACATTCTTGAGGCGGAAGGACAGACAATCAAAATCGAACAGGTGCGGGCGCTGCAAAAGGAACTGGCCTTCCGTCCCCTGGAAGGGCCACGCAAGGTTTGCCTGATCGACGGCGCCGAACGGATGAACGCGGCGGCGAGCAACGCCCTGCTTAAGACCCTGGAAGAACCGAGCGGCGACGCCCTGCTGATCTTGCTTAGCAGCCGCCCCGAAAGTATTTTGAGCACTATCCGCTCCCGCTGTCAGCGCCTCCCTTTTACCCGCCTCCCTCAGGCGCAACTCAAAGAAGTACTGCTGGAGCGCATGGCCCTCGATGCCACTCAGGGGCACATCCTGGCGGCCCTCTCCGAGGGGAGCTTCAAAAAAGCTCTGGGCAAGGATCGTGACCTTTATCTGGAAAAGCGGCGGGAACTGCTCAAGGCGCTGACCGCCCTGGCGCCCGGGCGGGTCCTTCCCCTCTTCGAGTTGGCGCAAACCCTGGCCGAGGACAAGGACAGGATTTTCGATATCCTCGACATTTTTCAGGCTTTTTACCGGGATCTGCTTCTTTACCGGCAAGGCCGCCCGGAAGAGGAACTGGTCAACATCGACCTGGCCGAGAAGATCCGTCGGGTCGCGGCCCGGGAGAGCCTCCCCTCGCTGCTGGCCAAGCTCGACGCCATCGACGCCGGCCGCCATCACTTGGAACGTAACGTCAATCGCCAGCTCGCCTTGGAAGTGCTGCTGATGCGGCTGGCCGCCTGATAAAATTCAACCGGAAGGTTCGCAGATAACATGCCGAGAATCGTTTCCCTGAAATTCCGCGATGCCGGAAAACATTATTTCTTCAACCCCCTTGATTTCGAACTGGCTAAGGGGGATCGGGTCGTGGTCGAAACCGACCGGGGTCGGGCGCTGGCCACGGTGGTGGTCCCACCGGAAGAACGACCGGAGGACCAGCTTCCCGCCGATCTCAAAAGTGTCGTCCGGATCGCCACCGACGAAGATCTGGCTATGGCCCAGGCCAACGTCACCCGGGAGCGGGAGGCTTACCTCTACTGCCAGGATCGCATCCACAAACGCAACATGGAGATGAAGCTGGTGCGGGCCGAGTATCTCTTCGACGGCTCGAAGATCATCTTCTATTTCACCGCTGATGGCCGCGTCGACTTTCGCGAGTTGGTCAAGGATCTGGCCCATTACTTCCATACCCGCATCGAGATGCGTCAGATCGGCGTGCGCGACGAAGCCAAGTTGATCGGCGGCATCGGCATCTGCGGGCGGGAACTCTGCTGTTGCACCTTCCTCACCGAATTCACTCCGGTTTCCGTGCGCATGGCCAAAGAACAAGGACTGGCGCTCAACCCGACCAAGATTTCCGGCCAGTGCGGACGCCTGCTCTGCTGCCTGAGCTACGAATTCGAAACCTACTGCAGTCTCAAGAAATGCCTGCCCAAGTGCGGTCGCAAGGTACAGCTTGACGGGATCAAGGGAGAGGTGGTGAATCAGGACGTTCTGCGGCAAAAGGTGCAAGTGCGCCTTGAAGACGGCCGCAGCGTCGCCGTAACCTCCGAGCAGATCGAAGAAGGCAAGGGGCCGACCCCGGTCATGGGCGAGGAAGCCCCACGCCGCAACCGGCCATCGTCGGGGGGACGGGGCAAGCCGGGACGGGGCGAAGGCCGCTCCCAGTCCCCTGCCGCGCCGCCAAGCCCGCCCGTCCCGCCGACCAAACCGGCGAAATCGGCGAAACCGGCCCCGCCGGTCGAGGTCAAGGCCCCCGAACCGTCGTCCGAAGGCGAAGAAGCCGCCAAGACCAGCCACAAGCGGAGTCGCAGTCGGCGCCGCCCCCGTCGCAAATAAGCCAAGGAGAACACCCATGGATAGACGTTTTTATATCACCACGCCCATCTATTATGTGAACGATGTTCCCCATATCGGGCACGCCTACACCACCTTGGCTTGCGATGTTCTCGCCCGCTACAAGCGTGCTCGCGGCTATGAAGTTTTTTTTCTCACCGGAACCGACGAACATGGACAGAAGGTGGAAAAAGCTGCCATCGCCGCCGGGGAGACGCCGCTGGAGTTGGCCGACCGGGTGGTCAAGCGCTTTCAGGCGCTGTGGGACAAGCTGAACATCTCCCACACCGACTTCATCCGTACCACCCAGGAGCGCCATAAGAAAGGGGTTTCCGAACTCTTCCGGCGCATCGAGGCGAAGGGGGATATCTTTCTCGGCGAATACGAAGACTGGTACTGTACCCCCTGCGAAACCTTCTGGACCGAAACCCAGCTGATCAACGGCGCCTGCCCCGATTGCGGCCGGCCCACGGAAAAACTCAAGGAAGAGTCCTACTTCTTCCGCATGAGCAAGTACCAGGAGGCGCTGCTCGCGCACATCGAGGCCCATCCTGACTTCATCCAGCCCCGGGGCCGGCGCAACGAAATTATCAGCTTCCTCAAGGAAGGGTTACGCGATCTCTCCATCTCCCGAACCACCTTCTCCTGGGGGATTCCGGTGCCGGGTAATGATCGTCACGTCATCTATGTCTGGTTCGATGCCCTGACCAACTACATCACCGCCCTTGGCTTCCCCGACGACGGGGAAGGGAATTTCGCCAAGTTCTGGCCGGTGGACGCCCATGTCATCGGCAAGGACATCCTGCGCTTTCACACCGTCTACTGGCCGACCTTCCTCCTCGCCGCCGGGCTACCCCTGCCGAAAAAGGTCTTTGCCCACGGCTGGTGGACGGTGGAGGGACAGAAGATGAGCAAGAGCCTGCGCAACGTCGTCGAGCCGAACATGCTCATCGACAAGTACGGTGTCGACGCCATCCGCTACTTCCTGCTGCGCGAAGTTCCCTTCGGGCTCGACGGCGATTTCTCCNNCTGGCCAACGACCTCGGCAACCTGGTCAGCCGCTCAACCGCCATGCTCGGCAAATATTTCGGCGGAACCCTCCCGGCCCCGGCGGCCAACGAGGCGCTTGACGAAGCCTTTATTCAACGATTTCCTGCCGCGATCGCCAAGGTTGATGAATTGATGAATGAACTGGCTTTCAACAAAGCGCTCCAGGCCATCTGGGAGCTGGTCGGCGCCGCCAACAAATATATCGACGAGACCGCTCCTTGGGCCCTGGCCAAGGAGGAAAGCCTGCGTCCGCGCCTGGCCACAGTCATGTACAACCTGCTCGAAGGCACCCGCCTGATCGCCCTGCTGGCCGCGCCCTTCCTGCCCGAAACCGGCGCTTCGATCCTGAAGACATTGGGAATTCCGGTGAAAGAACTCCAACTCGACGGCAACGACCGTTGGGGGCTACTGCCGCCGGGAACCCAGGTTGCCAAAGCTGCCCCCCTCTTCCCGCGCATCGAAACGGAATAAATTCCCGTTTCAGCAATTGTTTTATCCGCAATGGGGCGCGCCGCGCCCCATTGCTTTTTTGGAGAAGAACCATGCAAGAGTCCCTCCCTTTGCTGATCGACACCCATGCCCATCTCGATCACGGCCAATTCGACGAAGACCGGCAAGCAGTCATTGAACGCGCCTTTGATCAGGGGATTTCCCATATCCTCAGCGTCGGTTGCGACCTGGAAAGTTCCGCGGCCAATGTCCGCCTCGCCGAAACCTATCCCCATATCCACGCTGCCGTGGGTATTCATCCCCACGACGCAGTGCAAGCGGATGAGGCCGGAATCGCCCAACTGACGAAACTGCTGGAGCAATCGAAAAAGATTGTCGCTGTCGGAGAGATCGGCCTCGATTTCTATCGTGATCGCGCCCCCCGGGATGTGCAACGACTCGCCTTCCGCCGTCAGATCGCCCTGGCCCGGCAGGTGAAAAAACCCATCATCGTCCACGACCGGGACGCCCATGAAGAGGTGTTGCAGATATTGCGCGAGGAAAGAGCCGCCGAGGTCGGCGGGGTGCTGCACTGCTTCAGCGGCGATAGAGACATGGCCCGGGACTGCCTGGATCTCGGCTTTTACCTTTCCTTTCCCGGCACCATCACCTATCCGAAGAACGACGCCGCCCGCGAACTGGTGCGCGCTATCCCCATCGATCATCTGCTGGTTGAAACCGACTGCCCTTATCTTTCCCCCCTGCCCTTTCGCGGCAAACGCAACGAACCAGCCTACGTCCGCCACACGGCGGCGATGATCGCCGAGATCAAAGGCCTGACCCTGGAGGATGTGGCCCGCATCACCACCCGCAATGCCTGTAAACTCTTCGGTATCGGCGCCGTCGACCAGAGCGGCAAGATCGCCTACCGCATCCGCGATTCTCTCTACCTCAACCTGACCAACCGCTGCTCCAACGCCTGTACCTTCTGCGCCAAGTTCAAGGAATTCGTGGTCAAAGGGCATGCGCTGAAACTCGATCATGAACCCGATTTCGCCGAGGTGATTCAGGCGATCGGCGATCCGACCCGATATACAGAGGTGGTTTTCTGCGGTTACGGTGAGCCTCTCCTGCGCCTCGATCTGGTCAAACAGGTCGCCGCCTGGCTCCACGAACGGGGAGTCAAGGTGCGCATCAACAGCGACGGCCAGGCCAACCTGGTTCATGGGCGCGACATCCTGCCGGAACTCGCCGGGCTGGTCGATACCCTCTCCGTCTCCCTCAACGCCGCCGACGGCGAAACCTATCAGCGTATCTGCCGTTCTCCTTTCGGGGAGCAGGCCTACGAGGGGGTCAAGGATTTTCTGCGGCGGGCGCCGGCGCACATCCCCGAGGTTATCGCCACAATGGTGACGCTGCCGGGCATCGACGTCGAAGCCTGCCGCACGATTGCCAGGGAATTGGGGGTGAATTTCCGCGAAAGGGAATACAACGAGGTGGGATGAAACGATTGAAGGCCGGATCACTCGATCCGGCCTTCGTTTTTCTTTATGCCCCATCCGTATCGGACAATTCGCCTTCGCTGAAGAGCTTGGGCGCATTGTAGTCCGGCAAATTTGCCACATAGGGACAGTCAGCGGGGAGTATGCCCAGCCGGGCGATCTCGGGGGTCAACGGGGTGCAACCCGGACGGGCGTGGACGCGGTCGGGATAGACGGTGCAGAGGCGGGTCTTGAGATCGAGCTTCTCGCAAGGGCTGTCGGTGTAATAAATCACCCCTTCATAATCAATCTTCTCGTAACAGCAGCGACCGCATCGGCGGCACCGCGCTT
>DIVU01000307.1 GCA_002423365.1 Desulfuromonadaceae bacterium UBA6124
CCCGTATATATAGGGTTGACGTCCTTGCAACATCAGGTTGATGAAAATAGCGGCCACGTTGCGATAAGGATCGTCGTACCGCTGCCGCGGCCCGATGATATTGTGAGGAACCGCCACCACCCACTCCATACCGTGGGTTTCGGCAATATTGGCAAGCAGCCGTTCCGCACTCCATTTGGCGATACCGTAGGGATCCTGAGGAGCCGGCACCATATCCTCGGTAAACGGAACCTCATTTGTGCCGTACCTGGCCATGGACGAACAGAGAACGAAGCGCTTGACTCCTCNNGGGCTGAATACGGAGAGGCCTTCATAGGCTGTGGCAGCGCAATGGTAGACAATGTCGACGTCTTTCATCAAAGCGGCCAGTGGCGCAAAATCATTGCAGTCGATTTGATGAAAGCCAGCGCCACTCGGAACATTGTCAAGGTAGCCGCCCTTCAGGTTGTCACATCCCGAAACTCTGTACCCTTCAGCCAGACACCTGTCCGCAATATGACTCCCTAAAAAACCTGCTATACCCGTAATGAAAATTCGTTTTCCGCTCAATTGAAGCACTCCATACCGGATTTTTTATTAGAACCTGAAATCCCCAGGTTGGGCTTTCTCGTATTTGTTCTGCAATCGGGTCTTATATCACCAAGAACTTATCATCCATGACTATCGATGGTCAGTGCCGGCAATTTCGCGTAGGTGGTTTTCACGCAATAACAGATGGATGGGCTTGTCCAATAATGCCTGGGTGGGTTTGGTTAAGAACGGGCGGCGGGTTTGGATGATAAGCACATTAACGCTCACGGAACTCTATCCGGGGCGGCCTTGGCATTTTTCATCCACCTTTAAAACAGGCGCCCCGTTTGCCTTAAGGCTTCGTATAAAACGATGCCGGCGGCGGTGGAAAGGTTGAGGCTGCGAACGATGGGGGAGAAGATGGGGATGCGCAGGCAGCGTTCTGGATGGGCGGCGAGCAGGTCTTCGGGCAGCCCTTCTGTCTCCTTGCCGAAGACGAGGAAATCGCCGGGCTGAAACTCGGCCTCGACATGGCTGCGGGCGGCCTTTTTCGAGGTGTACCACCAGCGTCCGGCGGGGAAGGCCGCTTCCAGCTGGGAAAGGGAGTCCCAGCGGCGCACGTCGATGGCTTCCCAGTAGTCAAGCCCGGCCCGCTTCAATTGCTTATCGTCGATACTGAAGCCGAGTTTGCCGACGAGATGCAAAATGGTGCCGGTGGCGCCGCACAGCCGCGCGATGTTGCCGGTGTTGGGGGGGATTTCCGGCTCGATCAGGACGATGTGAAAAGCGGAAGGACAGGTCACGGACTCAGTCCCGCCAACGGCGATGGACCCAGAACCACTGGGTCGGCGCCCGCCGTACCGCAGCTTCGATATTGGCGGACAGGTGAGCGGTGTTGCGGATCACCGCTTCTTCCCCGGGTTCGTCGGCGAAGAGGATCGGCGGCTGAGCGATGATTTCGTAATGAAAATCCTCGGTGCGGTAGGAATAGACGGGGACGATGGGGATCCCCTGTTTCATGGCGAGTTGGGTGATGATCGGCGTGGTCCAGGCCTTGCGGCCGAAGAAATCGACGGGGACCGCTTCGCTCCGGCTGATGTGCTGGTCGAGAAGGACGGCGATCATATGTTTTTGTCCGAGGGCACGCAGAATCCGTCGGGCGCCTTTTTTACTCTCCAGACAGCGGCCGCCCGCGGCTTCCCGCAATTTTTCGAAATAGCGGTCGACGTAAGGGTTTTTCATGCGTTTGGCGACGAAATCGACGGGAAAGCCCAGTTGCGGTATCAAAAAAGTCCCCACTTCCCAGAAGCCGATGTGCGCGGTCAAGAGCAGGACCCCCTTGCCCATGGCATGGGCCTGATGCAGGTGTTCCATGCCGACCAGGGTGAAATAGCGATCCAGATCGGCCTGGCCCCGAAGCAGGTCGAGGCGCAGCATTTCGACGGCGCCCACCCCGAGATTCCGAAAGACCGCCCGTACATCGGTCTCGATTTCCTGGGGAGATTTTTCCGGATAGGCGCGGCGCAAGTTGTCGCTTGCGGTTGTGACGCGCTTTTTCTGCGTCAAGCGCGCCAACTCCCCCAGTTTTGCCCCCAGGCGCAGGGCGGTGACGCGGGGCAGGGCGCGGGTCAGCCCGGCCAGGATCAAAAAAAGAAGGTATTCGAGAAAATAGCGGGCGCGGCTTTTCTGCTTATCTCGCGGGTGTTTGCGGAAGCCGTGGGGTGTAGGCGGACGTGAAGAGTGAGTCATCGAAAGCCTCATGTTCGTCGGAATGGACGCGACCCTGATAAGCCGGCGCCGGGGGGCAAGACGGATACGGGCGCGGAGTTTACCATTTTGCCGCCTCTCGGGCAATATAAAGGCGGACGGTTGAGGCCGTCCGCCTGGGAGTCACACATGGCCGATTGCGCCGGCGATATCAGGTTTGACTGGCGCGCAGGGCCTGATCGAGGTCGGCGAGGATGTCGTCGATATCCTCGATTCCGACCGACACCCGGATGAAATCCTCGGTAACCCCGGCGCTGCGTTGTTCCTCGGGGGTCAGCTGTTGGTGGGTGGTGGAGGCCGGATGAATGACCAGGGTCTTGGCGTCGCCGATGTTGGCGAGATGGCTGGCCAGTTTCACCCCGTCGATAAAACGGGCGCCGGCGGCGGCCCCGCCCTTGATGCCGAAGCCGATGATGGCGCCTTGCCCCTTTGGCAGGTAGCGCAAGGCATTGGTATGGTCGGGGTGGCTTTCCAACCCGGGATAATTGACCCAGGCGACGGCGGGATGACCTTCGAGGAAGCGGGCCACGGCCAGGGCATTTTCACAGTGGCGCGGCATGCGCACATGCAGCGTCTCCAACCCTTGCAGAAACTGGAAGGCGTTGAAGGGGGAGAGGCAGGGGCCAAGATCACGCAGCAGGGTGAGACGCATCTTCAGAATATAGGCGAGTTGGCCGAGGGCCTGGTGATAAATCAGGCCGTGATAGCTCGGGTCGGGGCTGGTGAATTCAGGGAAGCGGCCGCTTGACCAGTCGAAGTTGCCGCTGTCGACCACCGCGCCGCCGATGCTGGTGCCGTGGCCGCCGATGAATTTGGTCAGGGAGTAGCAGACGATGTCGGCGCCGTGCTCGATGGGGCGGAAGAGGGCGGCCGTGGCGACGGTGTTATCGACGATGAAGGGCACCCCGTGCTCGTGGGCGACCTTGGCGATGGCGGCGAAATCGTCGACATTGTTCTTGGGATTGCCGATGCTTTCGGTGAAGACCGCCTTGGTATGGTCGTCGATGGCGGCGGCGATGGTCTCCGGGCGCGAGGCGTCGACGAACTTCACCGTGATGCCCATGCGCCCGAGGGTGTGGCGGAAGAGGTTGTAGGTTCCGCCGTAAAGGGAACTGCTCGAGACGATGTTGTCGCCGGCCCGGGCGAGGTTGAGAATCGCCAGGAAGATCGCCGAGGAACCGGAGGAAAGGGCCAGGGCGCCGACGCCGCCGTCGAGGGCGGCCAAGCGTTTTTCCAGCACGTCGGTGGTGGGATTCATCAGTCGGGTGTAGATGTTTCCCATTTCTTTCAGGCCGAAGAGATTGGCGGCGTGCTCCGTCGAGTTGAAGACGTAGGAACTGGTCTGGTAGATGGGGACGGCGCGGGAGCCGGTGGTCGGGTCGGGAACCTGCCCGGCGTGGAGGGCGCGGGTTCCGATCCCCTGGGGATGGGATTCACTCATGATCATCTCCTTTAAGGCGATAAAAGGCCAAGGGCATCGTCAGAGCTGTTAAGTCAACTAACCTTTTTTATCTTCTAGCAACACATAGTCTTTCTGTCAAGAATATTCTCAGTATTAAAACCCCATTGTCAGTCGTAAAATAACAAAGGCGGACTCTTGCGAGCCCGCCTGGGGAGTAGGGATATTTGCGGGAATCAGCCGGCGTTCAGCGCCTGGTCGACATCGGCCATGAGGTCGTCGATATGCTCGATCCCGACGGAGAGGCGGATCAGGTCGGGCGTGACCCCCGAGGCGATCTGCTGGGCCTCGGAGAGTTGCCGGTGGGTGGTGCTGGCCGGATGCAGCACGCAGCTGCGGGCATCCCCCACATGCACCACCAGGGCGATGATTCTGGTCGATTCCATGAAGCGGATGCCCGCCTCGCGCCCCCCTTTGATGCCGAAGGTCAGCACCCCGCTCGCCCCTTTCGGCAGATATTTTTGCGCCAGGGGATAGCTCGGGTGGCTCTCCAGCCCCGGATAGTTGACCCAGGAAACCTTCGGGTGCTGCTGCAGGAAGTGGGCGAGGGCCAGGGCGTTGGCGCTGTGCCGTTCCATGCGCAGGGGCAGGGTGGTCAGCCCCTGATGGAAGAGGAAGGAGTTGAAGGGGGAAGGGGTGACGCCGAGATCGCGCATGTACTGGGCGCGGGCCTTGACGATGTAGGCGGCCGGGCCGAATTTCTCCACGTAGCGCAGGCCGTGGTAGGAGCTGTCCGGTTCGGTCAGTTCCGGATACTTGCCCGAGGTCCAGTCGAATTTGCCGCCGTCGACGATGACCCCGCCGAGGCTGCTGGCATGGCCGTCGATATATTTGGTCGCCGAGTGGATGACGATATCGGCGCCGTGATCCAGCGGTCGGCAGAGGTACGGCGTCGGGAAGGTGTTGTCGATGATCAGCGGTACCCCCATCGCCCGGGCGACGGCGGAAAACTTCTCGAAATCGAGCACATTCAGACCGGGATTACCGATCGTTTCGGCGAAGAGCGCCTTGGTCTCCGGGCGGAAATGCTTCTTGATCTCCTCCGCCGAAGCGTCGGGATTGACGAAGCTCACCTCGATGCCGAGTTTCGGCAGGGTGTTGGCGAAGAGGGAATAGGTGCCGCCGTAGAGGGTGCCGGCGGTGACGATATGCTGCCCGGCCCGGCAGATGTTCATGATCGACACGGCCGTGGCAGCCTGTCCCGACGAAGTCGCCAGTGCCCCGACGCCCCCTTCCATCAGGGCAATCTTCCCTTCAAAGGCGTCGGTGGTCGGATTGCCGAGGCGGGTATAAAAGGGATCGGGCAGGTCGAGGTCGAAGAGTTTGGCGACGTGCTCGGCGCTGTCGTATTTGAAGGTGGTGCTTTGGCAGATAGTCGGAATGCGCGCTTCGGTCGCTTTCGGCGCATAGGTTCCCTGGACCGCCTGTGTCTCGATTTTCCAGGATTTACTCATGGAGGCCTCCTCGATACGGATATGGAAAGCGGCATCATAGCAGAAATGGCTTGAATGAAAAGGGCAAATCCCTGAATCCGGCAAGGTGGATGGAGGCTTGCCCTTCGCTCTTTACTCCCTTATGCTGGCCGTCATGGATATTCTCACTCTCGACGCGGTCGTCCGCGAACTGAAACCCCTGCTGACCGGCGCGGCGGTCGGCAAAATACACCAGCCCGGCGCCGACGAACTGATCCTGCGCCTGTGGAACGGGCGGGAGAATCTGCGCCTGCTCATTTCCGCCTCGGCCCGCGCGGCGCGCCTCCATCTGACCGCCGAGACCCCGCCCAATCCGCAAGCTCCGCCGCGCTTCTGCCAGTTGCTGCGGTCGCGGCTGCGTCGTCTGCTGGCCATCGACCGGGTCCCCGGCGAACGTATCGTGCGTCTGCTCTTCAGTGGGGAAGGGGAGAGCCGCTGGCCCCTGGTCGTCGAGCTACTCGGCCCGCAAGCCAATCTTCTGCTCCTCGACGGCGAAGGGCGGATTGTCGACAGTCTGAAGCGGCAGACGGAGACGCGGCGGCCGGCTTTGCCCGGTACGGTCTACGCGCCGCCGCCGGACCTGGAGCGGGTCGATCTCTTCGCCGAACCCTTGGAACCGCCGGCCGATCGGCCTTTCGGCGACTGGCTGAATCAGGCGGTGACGCCCATGACTCCGCTCTTGGCGGCCGATCTCGATGCAGCCGTTGCTTGCGGCGGCGATCGACGGACGGTCCTGGAGGATTTTCGCGCCCTTTGGCTCGCTGAGCGATTCTCCCCCGGTATCGCCGGCTGGCGGGGGCATTTGTATCTAACGCCGCTCCTTCCGGCCTATCTGGAACTGGAGTCGGTGCGCCCTTTCGCCACCGTTTCCGAAGCGGCCGAGGCCTATTACCGCGATGGGGCGCAGGAGGCTGTTTTCGGCGGCGGACGCGGCGAGTTGGAGCGCTTGCTGGACAAGGCCCGGGCCCGGCTGTGGCGGCGATTGGAGCAGATCGAGGCGGAAACGGTGCGCATAAGCGATTATCAGCGCCAGTGCCAGTGGGGGGAACTGCTGCTTGGCAATCTCCCCCTGCTGCGTCGGGGAATGACGGAAATCACCGTGGACAACTGGTATGCCGAGCCGTCGGCCCAAGTGACCATCCCCCTCGACCCGGCGCTGACACCAAAGGAAAACGCCGAGCTCTGCTTCAAGCGCCAGCGCAAGGGCAAACGGGGGCTGGAACACGCCGAGCGCCGGCGGCTTGAAACCCTGGAGGAATTAGACTGGCTGGACGGAGTGGCGCTAGCCCTGGAGGAGGCGGATACCCCCGCCGAACTCGATCCGGTGCGGGAAGAGCTGGTCGCTGCCGGGCTGCTCAAGGGGGCGCGCCCCGCCGCCAAGCGTCCGGCGTCTTTCGGCGCGGAGGCTGGCATTCGTCAAACCCTCAGCCCCTCGGGGTTGACCATCTACTGGGGTCTGAACAACCGCGCCAACGACCGGGTCAGTAAAGCCCTGACCGATGCCGACGACCTCTGGTTTCACGCGCATCGTCTGCCCGGTTGCCATCTGGTGCTCAAACGCGCCGGGCGGCGGGAGATTCCGGAGGCAGATATCGTTTTTGCCGCGTCCCTGGCGGCAGGCTATTCCCGGGGGCGGCACGACCTCAAGGTCGAAGTGATGCTGACCCCGGGGAAGAAGGTGCGCAAGCCCAAGGGCGCCCGTCCCGGGCTGGTTCTGGCCGAGGCGGAACGAACCCTGATGGTCGCGCCGCGCCGCCTGGAGAGAGAGGCCGGAAAAAGCGGGGGATGAAATTTTTTTTGTTGCAATGGTAAAATCCTTTTGTTATAAACACCCTNNAGTTCGAGTCTCCCCTTCGGCACCAGACAAAAAACAAGGGTTGACGAGAAATCGTCAGCCCTTTTTTTGTCGATGGCGTTGTACGGGGCAGCGGCGGTTCCGTTTCCCTTTTGCCGGTGAAACGTGTATTCTGGCCGCCTTTTTAGTAGCGGAGGTTTCATGTCCGAAGGTCTGACCATCAAACAGATTACCATTGTGCGCATCATCACCATGACCGGCGGGGTTCTCGGTGCCCTGGTCCTGCTTCATGAACACGGCTTCTTTTATTTCGGCCCCCAGTATACCCTGACCCTGTCCAACGCCTTGGTGCTGATGGTCGGGGTTCTCTGTCTGATCAAACTGATCAAACACTGCCGGATCTGGCGCGATATTCGCCGCTCGCCACGCTGAACTTGGCGGATCGGCACCGAACGACTTTTGTTTTCCCCTCCCACGAAAGGAATCCTCTGCCATGACCGACCTCGATCTGGCCC
>DIVU01000313.1 GCA_002423365.1 Desulfuromonadaceae bacterium UBA6124
ATCTGATCAGCAATGCCGTAAAATTCACCGACCATGGGGAAATCCAGGTGACGGCCGAAGCGATTTCCGGGGAAACGGGGCCGCTGGTGCAAATTTCGGTGAGCGACACGGGGATCGGCATGGCAAGCGAAACGCAGCGGGAAATTTTCGAATCCTTCACCCAAGCCGAGGATTCGACGGCCCGCCGCTACGGCGGTACCGGTCTCGGATTGGCCATTGTCCGGCAGCTGGTGGATCTGATGAAGGGCAGTATTTCCGTGATCAGCGAACCGGATCGGGGTTCGACCTTCCGCATTCTCCTCCCCCTGCTCCGACAAGCCGAAGCCGTCGCGCCGGCCCCGGCAGAGGAACTCAACGGGCGCAAACTTCTGGTCATTCATCCCAACCATTCCGCGCGCGCGCTCATCGCCGAGCAGTTGCAAGCCCAGGGGGCGGTGGTCGATACCGCCGTCGACCTGGACGACGGCCTGATCCGGATCAGCGAGAGTTCCACGGCGTATGCCCTGGTGCTGCTCGACACGGACATTCCCGAACAGACCTCGCAACGCTTCCGTGCAGCACTTTCCGAAATAGGTTGTTCAGCTGCCCCCGCGCTGGTCCTGACCTGCCCCCGGCGCACCGATCTGAGCGATACATACCGGACCCGGCTGGGCATCCGCGCCCTGCTCTACAAACCCATTCTCCCCTCCCAGCTGGTGCCGACGCTGGTCAAGGCCCTGCACGCCCCGACGGTCGCCGCCGCGGACGGCAAGGTCATTTCCCTGGCGCCCCCAGTCGGCAAACGGGTGCTGGTCGCGGAGGACAACCCCACGACTCAGGCTCTGCTGCGTCAGCTGCTCGAAGCACTGGGCTGCCAGGTGGATATCGCCCCGAACGGCAGAGTCGCCCTGGAACGGCTGGATCGTCACCATTTGGTACTGATGGATTTACGCATGCCGGAAATGGATGGCCTCGAGGCGACACGCCGGATTCGACAAGGCGGCCACACCATGCCGGTCATCGCCCTCACCGCCCACGGCGAACGGCAAAGCGCCGCCGAGTGCCTCGCCGTCGGATTCAACGACTATCTGCAAAAACCCTTTCGCAACCAGCAATTGCAAAACCTCGTCCGGCGCTGGCTGGAGCCGGCGGACCGCCAGGCCGCCACCACGCAGGACGAGCCCGACCCACCCGTACTTCCGGCGGCAACCCCGGCGCGACCACGGATACTGGTCGTCGACGACACCGAAGCGAACCGCAAGCTCATGCAGATTCTGCTCACCACCCTCGGCTACCAGGTCGAAGTCGCCGAGGACGGGCCGAGCGCTCTTGAGTTGACGGCCGGCACTGCCTTCGACCTGGTCTTCATGGACTGCCGCATGCCCGGCATGGATGGGTTCGAAACCACTCGGCGCCTCCGGGAGAGCCACGGTCAACTCCCGGTCATCGCCCTCACCGCCCGCCACGGGCAAGCCGTTCAGGAAGAGTGCCGGCATTTCGGCATGAATGACTATCTGGCGAAACCCTTCAAACGCCCGCAGCTGGAAGAGATCATCCAACGCTGGCTCCCCTTGCCGACGGATGAAGTTGTCGGCGAGACGCAAAGGACGGAGCGTTCCTCATGGGCATGAGCCGCCGGGCCTCTCTGCTGACTCTCGGCGCCCTGGTTGCATACATCGGACTGACCGTCGCCCTGGCCCTCCCCCTTCTCAGCCGGTGGGAACCGGCCGAGGAATTGCGTCTCGACGCCGTCGACCGCCGGCGCGGCGAAGTCGGAAAACCTCTGCCCCTGCAGGTGAAGGGCGCGGGGTTCGACAGAGACACCCGCTTTACCCTGGTTCTCGACAGCGGCAACCAGCAGGCGATTATCCAGCGCATACCAACCTTCGCTCAGGTCCGTACCCTAGTGAAGGACGGTCCGAGCATTTATCTCGGCACCGCTGATCGGCGGTTCTGGCAGATCGACCTGAACCGACCGGAAGCCCCCCACAAACAGCATGGCGGGAACATGAACGGCCAGCCGACCGCCCTGCTCAAAACCGGCGAAACCCTTTGGACGGCCAGCGGCCAAGGAGAATTGAACGGAATTTCTTCCGACGGAAAAATCCGACAAAGTCGAAAACCCAATACCATTCTCGATCTCGCGGCAGGCCCCGAAAACACCCTGCTGGTGGCTGCGGGGAAGCAGGGGTTGCTGATCTTCCCAGCCGACCAAGCCATCGACACCCCCAGTCCCATGGGGGCGCTCCCTTTTCCCGACGCTGCCCTGGCTGTAACCTGCAGCGGGCATCTGGTCTTCGTTGGTACCACGAAGAGCGGTCTGCATATCTGCGATCTCGCCGATCCGGCCAATCCTCGCCTCCTGGCGCAATTACCCCTGCCCGGCTTCGTGCAACACATCACCCTCCACGGTCCTCTGGCCCTGGTCGCAACCACTGCCGGGCTATCGATCGTTGACGTCCGAAACCCCCACCGGCCGCGGCTCCTAAAGAGTCTCGCCCTAGGGAGAAAGACTTATCAGGTCCTCGCTGCAGGCGACCGGGCCTATCTGGCTATGGGCGCACTCGGCCTGGTGCAAATCGACATCCGCGACCCGTTGAACCCCCAGGTCACCGGCCACCTGACCCCTGGGGATTCGGTCCGTCGCTTCGCCCTCGACGGCGAGCGCGCTTATCTGGGTACGGACAGCGCGGAACTGCTGGTGGTCGATCTCGAGCGCCTCGCCGGGCACCCGCAGTGGCGCCCCGCGACCGGAAAATCCATCCCCCCGGTCCGCCCGTCGGCCAAAAGCCAGGAAATCTCCGCTGAAGAGCTGGATACTTTTCTGGCCCGTTCCCGGGAACAACTCCCCACAAACTGTTTAGTCAATGAGCTGGCGTACACCGCCAACGCCTTTTATCTGGCCACCGACTGTGGTTTGGCAAGCCTGCCGCGGGAGGATTCAAACGATCTCCAGATACCGGAACAAGCCCTGGCCACCGTGACTGGACTCTGGCTGACGGAAAAGACCCTCTATGCTTACGGCGCGAAAACTTCACCTGAGTCCGCCACCCCCTCGGCGCCGCGCCAATACGGGGTGGAGATCTTTTCCCTCGATGAGCCCCGACATCCCCAATCGATCGGCTTCATCGCCACCCCCGACGCGGTATCGCAATTGCAACATCACGATGACCGGCTCTATCTGACCATCACTCAGCAGGGGGTGCGAATATTCGACGTCCAGGATCCTCGCCGCCCTCAGGCGCTAGGCGCCATCCGACTCCCCTGGCCGGAACAGATTTTTGCCGATGCCCAGGATTTTCACCTCGGGGACGAACTGCTCTATCTGGCCAACGGCCGCAGCGGCCTGCAAGTCTTCGACGTTTCCGATGCGCGCCGTCCCCGGCGCATCGGCGCTCTGAATGTGCCCGGCGGTCGGCTCACCCGCATCGCCGGAGCGGGCGATCAACTTTTCGTCTACAATCAGACCGGTGATTTACAGCTCTACGATACCGCCAATCCCCGCAAGCCCGTGCTGATCGGCAGCCTCGACCGAATTGCCGGGGCGCGAGCGTTGGAAGTCACCGGGAACAAGTTGTCGCTCCGCTCCCTGGAATTCGAAAAAACAGAAAGGGCGCTGCCTCTGGTCGCCAAAAAGGTCGACCTGAAAAACAACGCCCAGGCTGAACTGATTTTCTCGCCGCCGGTCTTCCCCGGCGACTATCGCCTTTATGCCTTCGATGCCGGGGGACGGCGGGTGTTGCCCACCCTCATCCGGGTCGAAGAACCTCAGAAGTAATATTCCATTCCCGCCCAGAACTGCCGCCCCAGTTCATAGGTCTGAATCTCCTCCGCCGCCCCGGCGGGCACTTTCTGATTGAAGACGTTGTTGACTTCGAGACTCAGCCCGATGCCCTGGCTGCGGTAAAGATTCCGGCGCCAGTCGAGCTTCCAGTTGAAGATCCAGGATTCGGGCTGTTTTTTCTCTTGATAGGCCCGTGATACCTCTTCCGGGATATTCAGCGCGGTCCGTTCGGTATTGGTCAGGGTACCAAGGCCGACAAAACCGCTACGGTACTTGGTAACGTTGGTGAAGGTAAAACCGTAGGGAAAGGTCACCGCATAGACGAGGTTGGCTTCCCAGGTTCGGTTGAAATCCTGCCGGGGCAACTCGTCCCAGCGGACGATTTCCCCGTCGTACCAGACCAGTTCCTCGAGGGTCGCCTCGTCGAACAGAGAATCGTAGTCCGCATGGGTGGTCTCGGTATCCTGGCGGGTAACATTGAAGGTCAGGGCGTGCCGCTGCCAGTTGCGGCTCCACTCGAGGCTGTATTCCTCATGGCGGCTGCGGCCGCTGTTGTTCAGGTTCCAGGGGGTGTTTCCCGCCGCGTCGGGTTCGCCGTAGTCCCGGGCGAACTCGTCCTTCCCCTTGCGGTGCACATAGGCGACGTTCAACCGGCCCCCGAGCAGGGCCTGGTCGAGCCCCAGCACCCATTCGTCGGCATAGGGCGTCGCCAGCTCAGAATAGCCGTACCTGCTGGGCGGCAACGAACCCGGCGGGTCGGGCCAGGGGGCCGGCTGAGCGCTTTCCAGCAGGGTGGAGCTGCGGCTCTCGGTCCGCCCCGGCGGCCAGGCCTCGCGGAGCTTGTAGGTCAGCAGGGTTTTGCCGTAATAGCGGTTCCAGCCGCCGATCAGCAGGGTCTTGCCATTACCGAAAAGGTCCCAGTTCGTCGCCAGGCGGGGAGCCCAGTTATCGTTATGCATGAAATCGTCGTAGGAGAAACGCAACCCCGGGCGCAGGCTGAGCCTCCACCATTTTATCTGGTCTTCGAGGTAAGCACTGTAAAGTCCCAGGCGGGCGTTGCTGGAGTGGGCATCGTAGACCATCCGCCTGTAAAAGAATTCGCTGTCCAGGCAGCCCAGCGGGTCACTGCTGCAGTCGACACCGCTGGCCAGCTTGGAGGTGGAGAAAATGTAGCTGGTATCCCGCCGGTCGTAACTCCCCTGGAACCACTCGTAGGAGAGGCCGCCGCCGAATTCATGGACGAGTGGTCCGGTGCGCAGTGGGCGGACTTCGAGGTCAACCCCCAACTCGACACTGTCCTGGCGTTTCTCGATGGTCCCGTACCCGCCTTCGAAACTTTTCGTTCCAGTGTCCGCCGCCAGCCCCCAGTCGTTGACCCCGGTGTTAAGCCACGAATAGTGGTGCGCAGGCGCCTCCCGCGAGTTTTCGCTGGACCGGTAACCGCCCCGCAGCTTCAGGTCTCCGAAGGCCAGCGCCCGCCGGTAGCTGCTGGCAAGAGAGGTTCCCCCACCGCTGAGACGATAGTCGCTGTTACGGGTATTGGACTTGAACAGCTCGGCCTGGTAGGGTGCATGGATCAGCGTCAAATCCAACTGACCGGCCGCGTCGTGCTCCCACACCCCTTTCAGGAAGAAGTTCTCACCCTGGCGTTCCTGGGTTTTCTCTTCCCCCAGATGGGTCAGTGGGATCCGGGAATAGCTCTGCTGATAGGACGCGAGCAGGCGTAGATTTGCGGCCACCGGAATATTCAGCTCGAAGCCGGCCTGATGCTTGGCGAAGTCGGGCTGCATGGAGAGGTCGTTGGAGTTCTCGAAATCCGCCTCGTCCTGGTCGGCGACATGGAATTCGGTCCACTGGCTGCGGGTCGTCCGGTAATAGAGGCTGCCACCAAAGACCGCCGCCGGCTCTTTAGTCTGGGCATCGACCACCCCGCCAGTGAAATTTCCGTATCGGGCAGGGATGTTGTACCGGTAGAGATCGATCGCGCCGACCAATCGGGATTCAAGGTACAACTCCTGGGGATGTCCGGGCACGTCGAAGAGGGACATGCTGCTCGAATAGGCGGGATCGAGCAGGCTGTTGTTTCCGATGCCGTCGATCATGAAGTTGTTGTCATAGAACCGGCCGCCGGAAATGGACAAGCTCGGCGGCAGAATCTCCCCCCCCTGCAACGAGGTATTCGACATCTCCCCAGCTTGCACCCCGGGCATGACGGTGAGCAGTTCGTTGAGACTGCCGTTGCGAGCGGGCAGAGCTTTAATTTGCTCGGCGGTCAGGGTCGATTTACCGGTGAGAGGCAGTTTCTGCGCTTCGTCGACGGGCGCGGCAACGACGGTGACCGGCGCCAGGGTGGTGGCGCCGTCGGCGGCATGGGCGGGAGCGCCGCCCGGCAGCAGAATCAGCAACGCGGCAACCGCTGGAAGTCCACCAAAAAAAAATTTCATCTGCATGTCCAACCTTCCGTTTTATATTGATATTTATATACTTAATCGAGGATTTAATCACTTATAGAGAGATTCCTTGCGCGTGTCACGTTTTTTTAGATGTCGACACCTCTTCGCAGCGGATAATTTGCTTCAGTTCTTCATGTCTTGACCGCAAGAGGGCCTTTCAGATATATAACCCTGGACCTCTCACCATCGTACCCGGATATTCTGTGAAACATTCGCCCCTCCTCGCCGCACTCGCCATCTCCCTGGGAATCCATGGTGCTATATTGATCTTTCCCAAAGAAGTCGGCGACGTCCAAACCACGCCGGAAAAAACCACGGAGGTGGGCCTCGTCTATATCGCTCCACCCCAGGCTCCACTCCCCCAGCCCGCGCCTGCAGCCACGCCTACACCCACCCCCACCCCAGTTCCAGTGCCCCCAGAGCCGAAAGCGCCCCCAATAAAGGTTTCGGCCCCCGAGAAACCACGCCGGACGGCGGCAAAGAACAACATCCTCAAACAGGTTGCGCCGAATGCCTCGTCCCCGCTGGAAGAGGCCTCTCCACCGTCGCAAACCATGACCGCCGTGCCTCACTCAGCCAAAGCACCGGCAGCAGAATCCGTCCCCTCCAGCGGGCCGCTTCCGACACCCCAGGGGCAAACCCTTCATCAAACGACAGAAACGACTCTTGCGGCGCCTGCTCCCCCGGTCGAGAAAACGCTACAACCACCCCGTTACCGCTTCACTCCTAAACCGGAATATCCGGGCCTGGCCATAAGACGCCGCTGGCAGGGGGAAGTGTTGCTCAGGGCGATGATTGATGCCCAGGGAGATGTGACCCAGGTGGAAGTGGAATCCTCTTCCGGCCACGACATCCTCGATCAAGCCGCCTTAAAAACGGTTCGTCGCTGGAAGTTCGATCCCGCCCATGACGGCCGACAAAATGTCTCCCACGAGGTCTGCTTACCCGTGCGTTTTGAATGGCCCAGCCACTGAAACCGCGCAACAACGGGCAAAACGGATCCGCCATATATTTGTTCTCTACCCTTGACTTGGATCACAGACTTCATGCTACTATTCGATGTTGAAATTAAGCATCAGGGCAGACTCGCTGTGTATGGCAGCGGGAGTTAGCCCGTTCGTAGGAAGGATCCAACATGCAGAGTGAATTTCAATCGATTATCAATTCGGTGGGGGATTTGCCGCCGATGCCAATGGTGGCGACCAAGGTCATTCAGTTGATGCAGGACTCGAATAAAACGGCAAAGGATCTGGCCGATGCCATATCCAAGGATGCGGCGGTTTCGGCGCGCCTCCTGAAAATCGCCAACTCCTCCTTTTACAGCATGCAACGCCAGGTCAAGACGATTGAGCACGCCATCGTCATCCTTGGTGAGAAGACTTTGAAAAGCCTGGTGTTGGCCTCCAGCCTCAAGGGGGTCAACAAGACCTTCGGCTTGACGGAAAAAATGCTCTGGGAAGATTCCATCGGCGCCGCCATCGGTTCGCGACTGGTCGCCCAGCGCTTCAAATCATCCGATCCGGAAGAAGCCTTTCTCGGCGGTCTCTTCCGACATATCGGCAAGCTGGTCATGAACAACACCGATCCGGATAATTTTCTACAGATCATTCAAGGGGTGTATAACGGCGAGGGAACCTTCGAGGATCTGGAGAAGAAATACTTCCCCTATTCCCACGCCCTGATCGGCGAAGCCGTGCTGCAGAAATGGAATTTTGCTGAAAATCTCACCCAAGTGGCTCGCCACCACGAGGACCTCGACATTCCCCGCAAGGAGAACCCCGACCTCTACCGCCTGCTCATTACCGTTCACATCGCCGACAAACTCTGCCGCAGCCTCGGCATCGGCCAGCGTGAACCGGATGAAAGTCTCGATCTGTTCGAGTGCCTCAAGGATAAGGCGCCGGGTATCAAACCGGAACACCTCGACAAGGTTCTGGAAGAGTTCCGGGTGATTTTCGAACGGGACCGGGACGCCTTCCTCGAAAACTGAACAATAGATCCATCATGACAAAAAAACGCCGGCCTCCTGAGAGAGCCGGCGTTTTTTTGTCGGAAAAACCTTCGCCCCCGCCGGAATGAATCCGGCGGGGGCGAGTTTTATTCGGAACGCTTCGGCTTACTTGCCGTAGCCTTCCATTTCATCGAACTGCAAGTATTTGTAGATCTGCTCGGCCTTGGGCGCGACTTTTTCTTTGTACACGGCCAGATATTCGGCCGGGGTCGGCAACTTACCCATATTGGTGATGACCGCGCCGAGTTCAGCGGAGCCGAGGTAAACCTTGGCGCCGTTACCGATGCGGTCGTCGAAGTTACGAGTCGAGGTGGAGAACATGTTCACCCCATCGGGTACCCGGGCCTGGTTCCCCATGCACAGCGAGCAACCAGCGATCTCGATGCGGGCGCCCATGGCGCTGTAGACCGAGAAGATGGCCTCGTCCTTGAGCTGCTGCTGATCCATGCGGGTCGGCGGGCAAATCCAGGTACGAACGGCCGGATTGAACTTCTGGCCGCGCCAGATTTCGGCAGCGGCGCGGAAGTGGCCGATGTTGGTCATGCAGGAACCGAGGAAAACATCGTGAATCTGGGTGCCGGCAACTTCAGAGAGGAGCTTGACGTCGTCCGGGTCGTTCGGGCAGGCCAGAATCGGCTCCTTGATATCGGCCAGGTCGATCTCGATGACGGCGGCGTACTCGGCATTGGCGTCGGCCTTGAGCAGCTTGGGCGCCTTCAGCCAATCGTTGACGGCGTCGATGCGCTTCTGCAGGGTCTGCGGATCCTGATAGCCCTCGGCGATCATCTTCTTCATCAGGGCGACGTTGGAACGCAGATAGGTGCAGACCGACGCTTCGGAGAGCTGGATGCAGCCGGCGGCGGCACTGCGCTCGGCAGCGGCGTCGGTCAACTCGAACGCTTGCTCGACGGAGAGCTCGGGCAGACCTTCCATTTCGAGAATGCGGCCGTTGAAGATGTTCTTCTTGTTCTTCTTGGGTACGGTCAGCAGGCCCTGCTTGATCGCCCAGAGGGGGATGGCGTTAACCGCGTCGCGCAGGGTGATGCCGGGGTTGAATTTGCCTTTGAAACGGACCAGCACCGATTCGGGCATATCCAGGGGCATGAAGCCCATGGCGCCGGCGAAAGCGACCAGACCGGAGCCGGCCGGGAAGCTGATGCCCATCGGGAAGCGGGTGTGCGAGTCACCGCCGGTGCCGACGGTGTCGGGCAGCAACAGACGGTTCAACCAGCTGTGGATGACGCCGTCACCGGGGCGCAAGGCGACGCCGGCGCGCTCGGCGATGAACTTGGGCAGGTTCTTGTGCATCTTCACATCTGCCGGTTTGGGATAGGCGGCGGTGTGGCAGAAAGACTGCATGAACATCGGCGACAGGAACTTAAGACATGCCAGTTCCTTCAGTTCGTCGGCGGTCATCGGACCGGTGGTGTCCTGGGAACCGACGGTGGTCATCTTCGGCTCGCAGGCGGTGCCGGGGAGAACCCCATCAACACCACAGGCCTTGCCGACCATTTTCTGCGCCAGGGAGTAGCCTTGACCGGCCTTGGGCACCGGGTTGACCGGCAGGGTGAAGATGTCGGTAGCGCCCATGCCAAGGGCGGCGCGCGCCTTCTCGGTCAGCGCGCGGCCGATGATCAGGGGGATGCGGCCGCCGGCACGGAATTCATCGGGCACGGTATTGGGGGCGATGGCGAAGGTGGTGAGAACCTTGCCGGCTTCATTGGTCACTTCGCCCTTTTTGGTATTGATGACGATGACGTCGCCGGTGTTCATGGCGGTGACATCCATCTTCAGCGGCAGGGCACCGGAATCCTGAGCGGTATTGAAGAAGATCGGCGCGATAACGCCGCCGATAATGACGCCGCCGGTCTTCTTGTTGGGCACGGCCGGAATTTCGTTGCCGATGGCCCAGAGCACGCTGTTGCAGGCCGATTTGCGGGACGAACCGGTACCGACCACGTCGCCGACGAAGGCAACCTGGAAGCCGTCGGCGCGAAACTTGGCGATTTCGGCGTTACCGGTGGGGAAGCGGGTCTTGCCCATGGCCAGGGAGTGCAGCGGGATGTCGGGGCGGCTCCAGGCGTCGCCGGCCGGAGAGAAGTCGTCGGTATTGATCTCGCCGTCGACCTTGTAAACCTTGACCTTGATGGTTTCGGCCAGGGCCGGCTTGCTGGTGAACCACTCGGCGTTGGCCCAGGAGGTAAGGACCTTTTTAGCAGCGGCGTTGGACTTGGCAAGGGCTACGACCTCGTCGAAGGCATCGTAAACCAGGGTGATGCCGGAGAGGGCGCAGGCGGCATCATCGGCCAGTTCGGCGACCTTGAGAGCGTCGACCAAGGGCTTGACGTTATAACCGCCGATCATGGTGCCGAGGATCTTAACCGCGTCCTTTTTGCTGATCAGCGGGGAGCTGACCGCGCCCTTGAGGAGCTTGCCGAGGAAATCGGCCTTGACTTCGGCGGCCGGATCGACCCCCGGGGAGATGCGCTCCTTGAACAGATTCAGCAGAAAGCTTTCCTTGCCGGCGGGGGGCGCCTGCAACAGCTTGCACAGATCGGCGGCCTGCTCGGGACTCAGGGGAAGCGCGGGAATGCCTTGGGCCTTACGCTCTTCCTCATGCTTCAGATATGCTTCGATCATCTCTCTCCTCCTCAATGTAGTGGGGACGTTCTCCTCGCGGAGCGGCCCCTTGAAAACTGCCGGCAGAGGTTTCTATCAAAAGTCTGCCAGTTCGGTGAAAACGGTGCGCTAACCCGCGCGACGGAACCGAAAACTTGCATACTGTATACGATTGCGCGGGTTATTGTCAACGCGGAAGTCGTTCAAAAATAAACCCTTGGCGGGATACCGGGGAGGAGTTTCATGGCGGAAAGGATTAAAATAGCGAGACGGACGGACCAGTTTAGCCAAGGGATCGGATAATCCGCCCTTTAGCGCGGGCCATTGAACTCGATTCCGAAAAAACTGACATCATCCCCCGGCGGTCGGCCCCGTCCGTAGCCCTGCAGGTCGGACATCAATCCGTGGATCACCCGCTCCAGGGGGAGATGACGGTGGCGCAGGAGGAAATCGAGCAAGCGGCCGTCGCCGTAAGGTTCTCCGTCGGGGGTAAAATGTTCGGTCACGCCGTCCGAGTAGAGATAGAGCCGATCCGCGGGCGCCAGTCGCACCTGCCCCTCCTGGTAGGGAAGTACTCCGCCGAGGCCGACCAGGGTTCCCCCCTCGCCGAGCAATTCCCAGGACCCGTCAGCCCGCACCAGGATCGGCGCCGGGTGCCCGCCGTTGCAGTAGCGTACCCTGCCGGTGCGGGGATCAAGCAGCAAATAGACGATACTGAAGAACTTCTCGAACCGTTCAAAGGGATATTCCCGATCGAGGGCGGTCAGGACCTCGGCGGGACCCGACACCTCGAAATAGGGCGGGCGGTCGAGAATCCTCTTGACCAGACGCCCGGTTTGCGCCGTCAGGCTCTGATAGACGGAAACCGTCACCATCGCCGAGGGGATGCCGTGACCGCTCACATCGATCAGGTAGACCATCAGGGCGTCTTCTGAAAGGGGGGCCAGATAAAAGAGATCGCCGCCGACGGTTTCGCAGGGGAGAAACTCCCAGGAAAAGGAAAAGGCGTCGTTATGGGGGAGGGACTGGGGCAGCAGGCTGCGCTGGATGTGGGAAGCGGAAGCGAGGCTCTGCTCGATTTCGATCTGGCGCATCAGCAGCTGTTCCTCGGCCAGCATCCGCGCCTGGAAGAGCTGGCGCATCCGGAGCAGCAAACCGACCTGTTCGAGTACGTGGTCACTGTCGCCGGGACTGACGATGGAAGCCCAGGCGCGGGGGGTTAAATCCCGCATCCGCCCGGGTTCCATCCCGTTCGAGGCAAAGCGCAGGCAGGGGATATCGGCCGCGAGCAGCTGAGCTTCGAAAAGACCGAGCTGTTCTTCGGAAGAACGAGCCAGCAGCTCGGCATCTAGCAGCACCAGGGCTGGCCGCTCGCGTAGACATTCACCGGCCTCGGCGAGTTCGCCCGCATGCAGCACCTCATGCCCGGCGCTGCCGAGAATTCCCCCCAATCCGCGGCTGGCGGAGGCGGCGCTGGTAAGAAGAATTTTTTCCCGCATCGCACAGGACTCCAGGGAAGAAAATCGAACCATTACCTTTTTTTAAGCTAAGCATAGCCAGCCGAGGCTGGCAAATGCATTTTTTCGCCGGGGAAGTTTTCCCCGCAACCTTCATCCCCCCTGGTTGCGGGTTTCCAACTCCTCCCAGCGCTCAAAGAGCTGTTCCAATCGCAAATCCAGTTCTCCCAGGGCCTTGGCCACTTCCGTCAAACGCAGGTGGTCCCCCAGTTGAGCCGGATCGGCGAGCCGCTGTTCATATTCGGCCTTGGTCTGCTCCAATTCGGCGATTTCCCGTTCCACAGCTTCGAGTTCGAGCTTTTCCTTGTAGCCGAGACCGGTCTTCTTCCGTGCTTTCGGCTCGGCGACGGCCGGTTTCGCCTCAAGTTTGCGCGCCTGGCGTTCATCTTCCGACCGCAATTCCTGAAAACGCAGGAAATCCTCGTAATTCCCTTCGTAATAGACCACCTTCCCAGACTCCTCGAAATGGAGGATACCGGTGGCGACCCGATCGAGAAACCAGCGATCGTGGGTCACCACCAGCACACAGCCGGGGAAATC